>JAOZJV010000007.1:13049-14763 GCA_029935695.1 Candidatus Krumholzibacteriia bacterium
CGCCCGATCAACCTGATATTGCCAAGGCCACCGCTTTGTCTCTGATGCCGCGTTATGCAGCGGCTTCGGATATTCCGGAAGTGGTGCAGGCTCTTGGCCACACCAACGCGCTTGTGCGGGCCGCAGCTGTGCGCTCCCTGGCTTCTTCGCCTCCAGACAGGCAGTTGGAATTGGCCTTGCCACTGGTTCAGGATCCTGTGTTGAATGTGCGAGTTGCTGCGGCGGGAATTATTTCACAATATCCCCGCACCGAAACACCGGCGGTTTCCCTGGCCCATGATATCTGGCGGCAAAGCCTGATGGTCAATCTGGAGCGACCGGAATCTCATCTTGAAATGGCAGAATTGAACATCACGTTGGGTCATATCTCTCAGGCTGAAAAGAATTTCCAAACCGCTTTAGCCATCGCGCCGCTGTTTTCTCCGACCTATGTGAACTATGCGGATTTTCTGCGCCGGCAGCAGCGCCAACAGGAAGCCATGGAGATTCTGAATCGGGGGATCGCAACAGCCACTAATCCCGGCGACATCCATCATGCTCTGGGTTTGCTGTTGATTACTGAGGGAAACCTTCCTGATGCTCTGACTCAACTGGAGGCAGCGGCTTCCTCACAGCAAGCACCGGCACGTTATTCCTATGTCCTGGCTGTGGCCCTTCACGATTCCGGTCAGATTGAAAAAAGTTTGAGCGTCCTTGAGGAGAGCCTTGTTCACAACCCCTGGGATTGGGACAGTCTGCTGGCCTTGACTCTGTACAGTCTGGAAGTGGGCCAACCCAACCGAGCTGTTGACCCCATCCGGCGTATGGTGGATATTTTTCCGGACAACACCGGAGCTCAGGAATTGTTTGCCCGGGTCAGGGCAGAAATGGAAAATGAATAAATGAAATTTCTTATGGGCATGAGTCTTTCAACCCGGGTTTTGATCGGTCTGGGTCTGGGCATCCTGCTGGGTCTGTTCATCGGTGAATGGGTTGGCCCTCTGGGTATTGTCGGCGACGGGTTCATCCTGCTGCTGCAAATGCCGGTTCTTCCTTATGTGGCGCTTTCGCTCACAGCCAGTCTTGGCCGGCTGGATTATCACGTGGCGTCCCAGCTGGCCCGCAAGGGTGGAGCCCTGCTGCTGATCCTGTGGTTGCTCTCGCTGATCATGGTGGCCATCTATCCCCTGAGTTTTCCCAATTGGGAAAGCGCTTCATTTTTCAGCACCAGCATGGTCACGGTTCCTGAAAATGTCAGCTTCCTGGGTATGTACATTCCCGCCAATATTTTCAGATCCCTGTCGGACAACATGGTGCCGGCGGTGGTGCTGTTCAGTGTCTTCTTTGGCGTGACGTTGATTGGCATGAAGGACAAGGAAAAGCTTCTCGATCAGCTGGATGTGGGTGTGGGTGCTCTGAGCTCCATTTCCCGGCAGGTGGCAGAGTTGGCGCCCATTGGTGTTTTTGCCATCGCGGCCCATGCCGCGGGAACGCTGGAGTTTGCTGATCTCGGCCGGTTGCAGGTTTACGTCTTCACTTACATGTCAACCTCTCTGGTGATGGCCTTGTGGGTCATGCCCGGTATGATTGCAGCCGTCACGCCTCTCAGTTATCGCCAGGTTGTGGGCCCCGTGCGGGATGTTCTGGTGACTGCTTTTGCAACAGGCAATCTTTTCATTGTGCTTCCTTTGCTTTCAGACCGTGCCCACAAGATTGTCTCTCAGTGTGCCGATGA
>JAOZJV010000007.1:14773-23150 GCA_029935695.1 Candidatus Krumholzibacteriia bacterium
TGTTCCCACCAGTTTCAACTTCCCCAATGTGGGCAAGTTGATGACTCTGACTTTCCTGCCCTTTGCCGGCTGGTTCACGGGCTTTCAAATTCAGCCAGGACAGGTGCCGTCCTTTCTGGTGTCGGGTCTGTTCACCTTCTTCGGCAGCATCCCCGTGGCTATTCCTTTCCTGCTGGATCAGTTGCGCATCCCCGCTGACATGTTCCATATCTACCTCGTGCTCAACAATCTGGTCAACGTCCGCATGGGCACTTTGATGTCGGCCATGCACATTATCGTGCTGGCGGTGCTGGGCGCATACGTCATCATGGGGCGGCCGTTGCAGTGGAAGGGCCTGATCCGGTACGGCATCATTTCCGTTGTGCTGACCATGGCTTCCATTGGCGGAATGCGGGTTATTGTGGAAAACGCCGTACCCCATGATTACAAACTGGATGATGTTTTTGTGGGGATGGATTTTATCACACCATACCCACAGGCCAAGCTGCACACGGATCTTCCGGCGCCCCTGCCGCCTGTGGGGCCCGATGGCCGTCTTGCAGCCATTGTGGACCGGGGTTTCCTGAGGGTTGGTTTCTTTCCTGATCGCCTGCCATTTGTTTATAGAAACAGCGAGGGGAGAATTGCCGGCTATGATGCGGAAATGGCTCACCTCCTGGCGATTGATCTGGGCGTGGACCTTGAGTTTGTCAAGCTTCAGCCGGGAACCCTTCTTGAGATTCTGGATGAGGGCCAGTGTGATCTGGTCATGACCGGGTCTGTTATTACCGTCAACAGACTAAAGAAAATGACCTTCACCAGACCGTACATGGACCAGACGATGGCTTTTCTGGTTCCGGATCACAAGATTTCAAAATTCAACAGTGCAGCCAGTCTGGCTCAGTTGGATTCTCTGAAAATCGGTGTTCCGGATGATCCATTTATCAGGCAGGCGGTGACCAAACTCATCCCCACGGTCCAGCTTGAAGTGCTGAATTCTCCACGACCATATTTGCGCGGGAAACGACCGGATTTGGATGCGGTTGTGCAATCGGCCGAAGGTGGTTCCGCCTGGTCTTTGATTTATCCAGCCTATTCAGTGGCGGTGCCCATGCCGGTGGTGGTCAAGGCGCCTACCGCTTATCCCGTGGCCCAACGTGATGCCGAATTTGCCCAGTTTGTATCGAGCTGGATCGACATCAAGGAAAGTGAAGGAGAGCTGGATCGGTTGTTCAATCATTGGATCACCGGGAGGGACTCGGGTCAGAAAGAGCACCGGTGGTGTTTCGTGCGGGATGTGATGGGGCTGGGGGAATAATCGTCACTGCTCTCTATTGCGATAATTCAATCTCACCTGGCCGCCTTGTTTATCACCAGGCATTGCCAACGGTTAAATAAGTTGTTGTTTCTTCGGGACCCCGGGCCACATCCAGGCCGATAGCAAGTCCCAGCCGTCGGGCGATGAGGTACCGGAAGCCGGCACCATAGTTGTAGGCATGTTCCGCATCCTGCATCTTGTCGAGCTGAATTGCCGCACGACCAGTGCCACCAAATGCCAGAAGACTCCAGCGGTTATTAATTTTCCAACGGGGTTCAATTTCACTGACGAGAACATGGTATCCCAGGTACCGGAAAGCTCCGATACCGCGCAGTTTGACCCAGGGAAGAGCGTAGAATGGTGCGCCGTGCCCGGCACCCCGGTATTCCATGCGCAGGCCCAGGATAAGTTTGTTGTTCAGTGGCCAGAAATGATTGAGGCGCAGGTCGATACGATCGTAGGTGAAATCTCCACCCAATGCTTTGCCAAACCGGGCTACACTTCCCTTCAAAAGGGTTCCGCTGTTGGGGGTGAAGATGTTGTCGCGGGTATCGTATGATGTGTAAATACCCAGACCCGCATTGCGGTTGCGGCCATCCTCATCCATTTCTTCATCGGTGTTGAATGTGCCGTAGGTTGAACTGAACTCATATTTGGTGCCGGCAAAGAAATTGGAATCGCCCAATCTGAATTCCATCTGCTGGATGGTTCCGCCACCTTCAATGTTGTAGGGGATGGGCTCTTCACTGTCCGGGGATTCGGCACCAATTCCGTAAAAATCCAGGTTCACCGAAGCGTAAACCAGGGCACCGACATAGCGGGTGTTCCCCTGGTCCCAAACACCCATGTGCCCACCGGCTACAGACCATGTTTTATTGTCGGAATACAGCCCCCCGGCAAATGAGATGCTGGGAGGGACGGAGCTTCCGGAAGAATCTGTTGGGGCCTTGGGGTGGAAGTACGCCAGGGCTCCTACTGCGCCAAGGCCAATGGTTGGTTCATTGAAGGGGATCACGACCGGCAGAAATCCGGTGGCCATTTCCTTATCGCCGATGATGTCGAATTGTCCATCCTGGGGATCCTTGAATTGATCCCAGAATGAGGTGTCCTCTGCGTGACTCATTCCAGCAAACAATTGTAAGGTGAAAAGGATTATCAAAGTAACAGTGATGTGTTTCATTTTTTGTTTGGCTCCAATCATGGACTCAAGATAATAGATTTTTATCATTGTTGGTTGACATAATGGCTCAAATTGTTGACATTTTGGCTCAGGTGTTGGAGAGTAGACGATCAAAAGGTGGTTTAATTGACGACTTATTGTTTAAGAGCTAGAGTGGGTTCTTCCTGAAGAAAAAGTAAACCATGGGCTTGAGGTTCTTTATCATGAAAATATTTTTTTGGATTTTGATAACTTCAATTGTTGGAGGAGGCAGTTTTGCATCGGAACAGTTGCAGGCAGATCTGGAGCCCTACCGCGGACAAACAATTGCTGAAATAACTCTTGAGGGAAACCACATCACCAAGGACTGGGTCATCGGCCGGGAAGTCTGGGCTACTGAGGGCCAGGTTTTGGATCCGGACGTCATCCAAGAAGATATCATCCGTCTGGAGAACCTGGCAATTTTTGGTGAGGTTGTGGTGACTGCCTCGGCGGTGGAAGGTGGAGTGGCTCTCAACTATTCCTTCACCGAGATGCCTTGGATTATTCCCTATCCCGCCATGAACTACACCGAAGAAAATGGTTTCTCCCTGGGAGCGGGAGTGGCCTCGCCCAACTTTGCAGGGCGGGATATCATGCTGTCTGGTTCGGCGGTTTTTGGTGGCACCACGAAATACAGTATTTCAGCCAGCAATCCCTGGATTAGAGGCAATCATGTCTCTGCCGGGGTGATGGCTTTTCATCAGACCAGAAGCAATAATTTACTGGATTTTGAACAAACTTCGGACATGGTGAGTTTGAATGCCGGCAAGTACATCGGTGAAAATGGTCGGTTGAAAATTTACGGTGGATATTACGGGGTGGGCAGTGATCAGCCCAATATTACTTTGGATGCCGATAATTTTGACGAGCTGTGGTATGGGGCCATTTCTCTGGGTTACGATGGTCGCGATTCCTGGCGCTCACCTCATGAAGGCTGGCACAATGAGGCGGCTCTGCTTTATCTCGGGGGAGATGCCAACACCTGGACTCTGGGTCTGGATGCCCGACGCTATCAACCGGTTGGTGAAAGACACACAATCGCCACAGGGCCGTATCTGGGGCTTCAAACGGGAACTGTAGGACAGGATGTTCCTCAGTATCTGCAATATTTTATTGGTGGAGCCAACAGTGTCCGTGGTTACGAACTTGAAGAGTTGGGTAAAGAGATTTTTGGGAAAAATCAATTCCTTTACACTTTGGAATATCGGTATCTGGCCATTCCCACCCGCCCCGTGAAAATCTTGAAATGGACGTTCAGTCTGGGGCTGGAACTGGCCACATTTGGCGACGTGGGTGTTGCCTGGAGTGATCCCAGTGATTTCAATATCGACCGAACCAGAAGTGGTTATGGGGTGGGAGTTCGTGTGCTGGTTCCCGGTCTCGACAGTTTGCGGTTCGATGTGGCCCGCAGTGAAGAAGGAAACACCGTGTTCAACTTTGGTGTTCGCGCCATTTTTGATGAGCGCAAGAAACGGGTGAGATAACCTCCGGCTGGGTCCAGGGTTCAAGGAAAGATGGCCAAAAAAAAACTACAGGGACTTTGGGTGCTAGAGGCTTTCCGGCGCAGTGGTGTGGATACGGACAGGCTTGTCCGGGAGTGTCCTGCCGAATTAAAAAATCTGATTGCAACCCCTCTTACCACATCAACACAGGATTTGAATACGGTCCTTCTTTGTTGTGCCCGTTTGAGTGGAGATGAAAACTTCGGACTTCATATGGTGGACAATGTCGACGTGGTCATGATGGGGCCCATGGGGTATCTGCAGGTCAATGCCCCAACGGTGAAATACCTCATGGAGTTCACCACCAAATTCTATCACACTCTCTACCTTGGAGCTTCTTTCCATTTCACCAGAGGTAAAAAAACCAGCACCATCGAATTCAGGCTGGATATGCCTTTGGGCGTGTCGGCCCGCCATCAGAACGAATGGTCCCTGGCCTTTCTGCCGGATTTCATCACCAAGCAGGTTGGGTACAGATGGCAACCACTGAGTGCCGAATTCACCAATGATGCTCCCGACAACATCAACGATCTGGTGGAAATTTTTGGGAGCGATATTTCTTTCAATGCCAGCCGGACCGCCTTCAATTTTGAAACCAGTATTCTTGACCTGAAAATCAACAAAACCGATCCTCACCTGCTGAAGGTTCTGACCAACCAAGCGGAAGCCATCATGTGTGAAATTGGGTACAAGGACCCTTTTATTTCCATGATCCGTTTTCAGATTCTCGAAGGTATGGAGTCGGGCAGCGGGGGCTCTGCTGATGTGGCTCAACGCATGGCCATGTCACGCAGCACACTCAAGCGACGGTTGGAAGACCATGGTCTGACTTTCCGGGGGTTTCGGGATGAGGTCATTCGCGAGGTTGCTTCTGAGGCTCTGCTGGATACCGATGTGGATGTGGGCGAGGTTTCGTCCAAGCTGGGTTATTCAGAGTTGAGTGCTTTTGATCGGGCCTTTAAGCGTCTGACCGGATTGAGCCCAACCCAGTTTCGGGACGCCAAAGCGAAAGGCTAATAGCCTACTCCGATCAATGGAAATATTGCCTGCCTGTTTTATTTGGCGGATGAGCCGCCCATCCTTTTGATATAAGCACCAGGATCCACCGGTGCCCTGAACCCAGCCTCCTCAAAACGCGCCCGGATTTTTTTGGTCAACTCCCAGCGTACATCCCAGTAATCAGTGGTTCGGACCCAGGGCCGGCAAATGAAGTTCACAGTGAAATCGCTCAATTCGTGCATCTGCACATTGGGCTCGGGTTCAGTCAGGATCATCTCCTGTTCGGACAAGACCTCGTGAATGATTTTTTCAGCCAGTTCAGTGTCATCGCCGTAGGCAATACGGAAAACAAGATCGACGCGGCGGGTCTGGCTGCCGGTGATGTTGGTGATCACTCCACCCCAGATGTTGTTGTTGGGCACAATCACCAGCTTGTTGTCGAAGGTGTTGATGATGGTTGAGGTCAGGTTCATGGTTTTGACCGAGCCCATGACTCCTGCCGCGTCAATGGCGTCGCCCACATCGAAGGGCTTGTAGATCATGATCATGATGCCGCTGGCAAAATTGCCCAGGGTGCTTTGCAGGGCGAAGGCCAGCACAAAACCGGCTGCACCAATCACACCCAGAACGGGGCCGATGTTGACGCCCAAAAAGGACAGGCTCATCATAAACCCAACCAGAAAAATAACCCGGCGGGTGGAGCGAATGATAAAGTCTCTCATCAGAACGGAGATGTTTCGGGTGCGATGGAGGGCTTTTTGGGTGATGGATCCAATGATGAAGGCCAAAAAAGAGAAGAACAACATCATGCCCAGGAATTTACCGATGTTCATGGCCACCCTGATGCCGCCCGCATCGGATTTCAGCCATAGTTGCACCATGGACCACCGGTTTGCGGTGTCTGTCACATCCACGTGGAATGCTGTGACATCATCGATAAATGTTTGAATGGGATCTATTTCTTCAGGAGTTGCTCCTTTTTTTTCCCATTCGGAAATCACAACCCTGATGCGTTTGACCAGCTCTTCCCGGTTGTCCAGCAGGTAGGACAGATATTCCATCACCAGATCCCGAATTCCAGTTTTTTTACGCAGAATTTCCTCGACTTGGATTGTCACCTTGGTCATCAATTCTGCGTTGTTGGGATCAAACCCTGTTTCCACTGCGGTTAATTCAGCCTTCATGTGGGCCAATTCAAATTTTACATGGGCGAATTCACCCAACTCCGTGTTTTCGTCACTTTCATCCAGGGAGGTTTTGGCTGCTTTCAAAATATATCTCAGATTATGAGTCTGGATGGCTTTCGCTTCGGATTGAATGGCCAAATCGGATGTGGTGGCCAGATCAAACCTCTTTTCAATGAGCGTTTGCTCCAGATTCCTCAAATTATCAGCCGTGGCCTGGGTTGTATCTTCCTGTGCGGTTGTACGGGCCTGGTTCAGGTTCTCCGAAGAAGAAAGGAAATCATCCAGGCTGTTTTTCACATTTTCGAACACCTGAATGTCACGATTCAGATATTTCATGGAGATCTGAACTTCACTGATGATGCGCAGTTTCTTTTGCAGTAAATCCTGCCACAGGAGCACTTCCTGGGCAAGACCATCACGGGTCAGTGGAGTCAGCAGCAATGAAAGTTCATCCAGGGGAAGGGTTTCGTCCTGGGGCACCATGAAAGCCTCATCAACCGGCTTTTCGGTTTGACCTTGAGCAAAGCTGGCAGTGGCCAGAATGACAAGGATCAGCAGTGATGTTCTCATGGATTTTCTCTTTTCCTTCCAGAAAACTGCACGGTGCTTCTGGACTCTTCCTGGTGGGGTGGTGATCTGGATGATTACTCAAATCTACCAGACCTTCAGGTGTTGATCCACCAGTTCTTCGTGCCAGATTGCAAAGGACCAACAGTGGCACTATAATGGTTTTTTAGTCCACAATACAATCCCAGCCGGTTCTTATGAATCTGGCCCAGATTGGTCTTACAGCCATGGATGGATGATGAAGATATCGAAGAATAAGGATGAAATCATGACTCTGACGATCACCACGCCTGACGACATGCACCTGCATCTGCGGGATGATGCAGCTCTTTCCTGCACCACGGCTCACACCGCCGTCCAGTTCGGGCGCGCCATCATCATGCCCAACCTCAAGCCACCGGTCACCACCACCGAAATAGCGTTGGCTTACCGTGACAGGATTCTGTCTGCTGTGCCCAAGGGGGCGGTGTTTGATCCTCTGATGACCTTATATCTGACAGACAATACCCAGGCTGATGAAATAGCCAGAGCCAAGGCCAGTGGCAAGGTGTTTGCCTGCAAGCTTTATCCTGCGGGGGCAACCACCAATTCGGATTTCGGCGTGACGTATCTCAAAAAAATGGACTCAGTCTTGAAGGCCATGACCACAGCTGGTTTGCCGTTGCTCGTTCACGGTGAAGTGACCGATCAGGATGTTGATATTTTCGATCGGGAATCTGTTTTCATCCAACAACATTTGCTGCCCCTTCTGGATCGTCATCCGGATTTGAAGATTGTTCTGGAGCATTTGACCACGGCCGACGGCGTGGACTTTGTGGAAAAGGCACCCGGCAATGTGGCGGCCACCATCACGGCGCATCATCTGCTGTACAATCGCAATGCTATTTTCAAAGGCGGGATCAACGCGCACATGTTCTGTTTGCCAGTGTTGAAACGGGAGCGGCATCGGGAATCTCTGGTGCGGGCAGCGACCAGTGGCAGTCCCAAATTTTTCCTTGGAACCGACAGCGCGCCACATCCCAGATCAGGGAAAGAGCAAGGATGCGGGTGCGCGGGTATTTACACAGCTCATGCTGCGTTGGAGTTGTATGCTGCAGCGTTTGAAGAGGCGGGAGCTCTGGATAAGCTGGAGGCTTTTGCATCATTTTATGGGGCCGATTTTTATGGGATGCAGCGTAACTCTGGGACCGTGGTGTTGGAACGGGCCGAATGGAGGGTGCCGATGGCGTATGGGTTTGGGCAGGAAGAGGTTGTGCCTTTGGAGGCTGGGAGTTTGTTAAAGTGGAAATTGAAGGGGTAAAGCCAGCTTTGGAATATTTAGTCCCCCTCCGGTAATATGCATGTATTTTGGCGGTACATATGCCCTAATGTCAGGAAAATAGTTATTTAATCCGCCGGATTTTGAAAAAATGTCCCAAAAGGATGAGAGACCCTGCCCCCAAAACCAGCGAAATCCACCCCGATACCCCAAAACCAGCCGGCAAAAACCCAAACCCAATGGCCACCACCGCAGTGATCAGCGCGTAGGGTATTTGGGTGCGCACATGATCGTGAGGCGTCACCCCGCAGGAAATGGATGAGACAATGGTGGTGTCGCTGAACGGCGAACAATGATCTCCGAACT
>JAOZJV010000232.1 GCA_029935695.1 Candidatus Krumholzibacteriia bacterium
TGACCGCACCCAAATTGAAGCGGTGGTTTGGGCCCTGCGCACTTTCCGGCCGGAGGTTGTGATTTCTGCTCCCGACCCTCGACGCCACCCGGATCATGTGGCCACCAGGGAACTGGTCCAGCGTGCCGTTTTTCTTTCCCGCCTGGTGAAGCTTTCGGTGGATGCTCCCCAGATCATTCGCTGGGAAGAGGGTTCTGAAATTCCCTCCACCGAAGATCAGTGGATTGTATCTTCATTTTATTCTGTTTGCAGCGATGTCCACCAGCCCTCAGTCCTTTTTGATATCTCCGAAAAATGGGGTCTGAAGGAAAAGGCTTTGGCCTGTTATGCCAGTCAGTTCAAACGTGGCGAAGGGCGTCTTGATACTCACATCAATGATGGCGGATTCCTTCAGAAAATTGAACATCGCGCTGTGCAGTGGGGCAAGCGGGCCGGTAAAACCAAAGCCGAGGCTTTCTTCGCTGACGATACTTCCCACGCGGATGATTTCTCTGACGATTTTGGCTGGCGCTCATGAGAATGCCCATCATCGGCATCACCTGCTACCCTGATCAGGGAGGCAGCGGGGTTGTGGCCACCGAGTTGGGGTTGCACCTGGCGCGTCACGGGTGCGAGGTACACTTCATCACCAGCAGCCTGCCTTTCCGGCTGCGCTCTTACGGTGAAAATATCATCTTCCACAAGGTGGAGATGCCCGAGTATCCTGTTTTCCGAAGTTCCCCCTACACCCTGAGCCTGGCCACGGCCATGCACGATGTTGCCCTTAAAAACCACTTGGATATTCTGCATGTGCACTACGCAATTCCCCACACCGCCGCTGCTTTTTTGGCCCGGGAAATGTTGCAGCCCACCAAGTTGAAAATCATCACGACTCTTCATGGCACTGACATCACCCTGGTGGGGCAGGAGCCTTCATTTTTCCCCATGACCCGCTTCCTCATCGAAAAAAGTGATGCAGTGACGGCGGTGTCCGGTTTTCTGAAAAAAGAAACCCGGGAAGTTTTTGGGGTGGGGGATGCTATCAAAGTTATCCCAAATTTTGTGGATTCAAGGATGTTCAAACCTTTGGGTGATCTCAGTCTGCGCCAGCGGTTTGCCCCGGGTGGAGAAAAACTTTTGATGCATGCCAGCAATTTCAGGCCGGTAAAAAATGTTCCGGCCGTGGTTGAGGTGTTTGATCTTCTGCAAAAAAAGCACTCGGTGAGGTTGCTGCTGGTGGGCGATGGCCCCGAAATGCCTGCCGTGCGCGCCCTGGTATCAGAGCGGGGGCTGGATCAGTGCGTTGATTTTCTGGGTCAGGAAGATCATCTGGAAAATATTCTTCCTGTGGCCGATGTTCTTCTGCTGCCTTCCAAACATGAATCTTTTGGCCTGGTGGCACTCGAGGCCATGGCTTGCGGCGTGGTGCCGGTGGTCACCTCGGTGGGTGGTGCCGGCGAATTCATCAACGATGGTCACAATGGTTTTCTGCGTGCCCCCCATGATGTTACGGGCATGGCCGAAGCCATTGGTTCCATTCTGGACAATGATCATCACCGGCAAATCATGGCTGAAGATGCCCGGCAGGATGCCACAATGGATTTCGGGGCCTCCTGTGTTATGCGCCAATATCTTGAACTTTACGAATCTCTTTTTTGACCAGCTGTTGACAGTTTCGACAATACCTTTAAAATAGGTTTAACAAGTTTGCAACAAACAGCCCGGGAGGGGCCCTTGGATCAGGCCAGCAAATTGCATCTCATTATTGAGAATATTTCAGAAGAACGAGGTGTGTTCAAGCCCGAGGCGTATTTGTTTGCCCTCGAAGCCCTGGAACACGCCATGCAAAAGCAGGATTCTCCCCAACACATTACCGGTGAAGATCTGCTGGGTTTTATCCGGCAGTTGGGCAGCGATCGTTATGGGCCCATGGCACCAGATGTTTTTAATTCCTGGGGAGTGCGCAACACCCTGGATTTCGGGCGCATTGTCTTCCATCTTGTGGATCGTGATCTGCTTCGCAAACGTGAAGAAGACTCTCTGACCGACTTTTTGGATAAATTCGACTTCGAAGAGGCCTTCTCTTTGAAGGTCTTCAAGGGCCAGGCTTGAACACCAGGCTGGGCTGAAAACTCTGAATAGGGGAACTTTTTGTCCTGATCAGAGTATTTCATTATTCCGAAGGGTGCGTGCACTCTTCAACGGACCAAGGACGGTCCGGATGGATGCGGTCGCGATGGAGCAAGGCCGAATCCCCACTTTAAAACAAAATTCAAGGAGCGCTCATGTCCTCCGTCCTTTTTGCGGCCATTCTCGGACCTGGGGAATTGTTGTCCCTGATGATGGATTCCACTTTCTTCGGCAAGGGAATTCTGCTGGTTCTGCTTGGCCTTTCGCTGATGTCCTGGGCCGTCGTTGTCGACAAGGTCCGTACTTTTTCAATCATACGCGCCGGACATGTCAAATTCTGGCAGCAGTGCGATCTTTGGCTCGACGGTGAATCCAAGCGCTCTCAACTGGTGCAGTGGTGCCATGATCACCAGGATCTGCCTCTGGCCAGCCTGATCATCGAAACCCATGATCTGGATAGCGTGCCCAACATCAGACGGGCCAGCGAGAGGGTGACCTATCTTGAATTGGAAAACCTGGAACGCTACCTGATTTTATTGTCCACAGCCGTAACCATCTCTCCATTTCTGGGACTGCTGGGAACTGTTTGGGGCATCATGAGTTCATTTTATGATATGTCAGCCATGAAAAGTGCGGATTTGACGGTGGTGGCTCCTGGCATTGCTGAAGCCCTGGTGACGACCATTGCCGGTTTGGCCACGGCCATTCCCGCCGTCATTTTCTACAATATGCTGGTGCGGAAAATTGATCTGATTGGCAACGAACTGGATCGCTTGCGAACCATTCTGGAAGAGAGGGCCGGCGGTGGCAGTGGCGCCATTGGTCCTGCCGGGAGAGATTTCACCAAACGTCCGGACACCCACGGAAGTGAGAAAATCTGATGAGACGGCGCAGCTCGTTCAGCAGCATGGCCGACATCAACATCACCTCGCTGGTGGATGTGACTCTCTGCCTGCTGATTATTTTCATGCTCACGGCCCCCTACATTCAGGGTGGGGTCGAGGTCAATTTACCAGAGGCCGATACCCGCACCACCATCGTCAAGGAAGGTCCGGTCATTTCCATCACCAGCAACCGCCAGGTGTTTTTCAAGGAGCAGACAGCCACCTTGAAATCCCTGCCGGGTTTGCTGTCTGAATATGCCGACCAGAAGGAATCCATTCCCGTTTATTTACGGTGCGATGAAGAAGTGCCCTACGGATTTGTGCTCAAAATCATGGCCACAGTGGAAAATGAAGGTTTTTTAAACCTCAGCCTGGTGGCCGACAAACCGTCGGGTGAGGACTGAAATGACCCGCGGGTTGCCTGTTTCCATCCTGATTCACGCTCTCACCATAGGGCTTGTTCTGGTTTTTGGAAATACGGTTAACCAGAAACAGTTTGAGGTGCCCCGCACCATCGGGGTGCGTTTGGTTGAGTTGCCCAAGGTTCAACAGCCCAAAACGGAACCTTTGGATCCGGTCAAAATTGTTGAGCCACCCAAACCCAAGCCCAAGGTTCAGGAAGAGCTGCCACCGAAAGAAGTGCCGGAGGAAAAGCCCGAGCCCAAAGTCGAGAAAAAACCGGATCCTCCCCGGGAAATTATTCCTGAGGAGCCGACTGCTGAGCCTCTTGATGAGCTGTCGCAGGATTTGCCCAGTGACAGCGAAACACCGGCGGCGGCTGCAGTGGCTTTGCCCACCGGAGCGTCAGTTGCCGGACTCGATTCCAATTTCCCTTTTGCGTGGTATCTGTCCGTGATGGAAGGACAAGTGGCCCGCAACTGGAATCCTCGGCAAATGGGGTATAACAACTCGGGCGTGAGCTGTGTTTTGCATTTCACCATCCAGCGCAGTGGGGCGGTGTCTCAAGTGACCATCACCCGCAGCAGCGGCATTGGTGTTTTTGATCGGGAAGCCTTGCGGGCTGTTCAATCAACCCGCCTTCCGCAATTGCCTGGAGATTTTGGGGCCAGCACCCTCGGGGTGACCATGACCTTTAACCTGGAGTCCGCCAACCGATGAGAATTTTGAAATTTTTGCTCCTGCCCATGGTTTTTATCCTGCTGATTGCACCGGTGGTTAATGCTGCTCCCGGTCAAATTGAAGTGGGTTCGACCATCAATAAAACTGCTTACCGCAAAACGGATATTCTGATCACGACCCTGGATGTGCTTTCCGGCGGAGCCACCTCTGTTGAAAATGCTGAACTGGTCAAAAGCGTGATCAATAATGATCTGGTTTTCAGTGGTTTGATCCGCACGGGGTTGAGTGAAGACCAGAGCGATACTCTCGACTTCCTGTTCACCATTGAAGGCACGGTGGAAGGCCCCTTGCGGGATGCGGAAATTACCGGGGAAAATGCGCCCACCACCATCAACCTTAATTTCATGACCTGGCCATCACGGCAGTTGATTTTCAGCAAGCGCTATCGTCCTCTGCCTCAAAAAATGCGGGCCACGGCCCATCACTTTTCCAAACAGGTCATTGAATACATTTCCCAGGCCCCGGCCATCACCATGACCAAAATTGCTTTCTGTCGGGGAACCGATGCCCGAACCGATTTATATGTTGTTGATTATGACG
Source organism: Candidatus Krumholzibacteriia bacterium (assembly GCA_029935695.1). Taxonomy (GTDB): domain Bacteria; phylum Krumholzibacteriota; class Krumholzibacteriia; order LZORAL124-64-63; family LZORAL124-64-63; genus LZORAL124-64-63. The sequence continues at coordinate 4,674 of JAOZJV010000232.1, forward strand.
GAGCGGGGGAGCTGAAACTGACAGCCAACCGTTCCCTTAATCTGTGCCCCAACTGGTCTCCCGATGGCACCGAAATCGCCTTCACCAGTTACCGCAACGGCACCCAGGGTTTGTACAGTCTGGATACGCGCACAGGCAGCGTTCGTCCTATTATTGAATTGGATGGTTTGAATTATGGTGCGGACTGGCATCCTGATGGGCATGAGTTACTATTGTCTTTGTCCCGAGGTGGAAATCCTGAAATTTACCGGATTTCTCCCGAAGGTCGCATCATCAAACGGCTGACAGTGTCAAAAAGCATAGAAATCAGCCCAAGTTGGGCTCCTAATGGTCGAGAACTGGTTTTTACCAGTGACAGAACAGGCACTCCTCAGTTATATATTATCGATGATGAGGGCACGGGGCGCCGGCGCCGCACTTATGAGGGGCGCTACAACGAATCGGCCAATTGGTCTCCCGATGGCAAAAACATTGTTTATGTCACCCGGGATGGCAATACAACCCAGATCGTTCTGATGGCCACCAGCGGTGAAAATCGCCAGGTGCTGACCAAAGAACGGGTGTGGGGCAACTGCGAAGATCCCAGCTGGGCTCCCGACGGCAGGCACATTGTGTTTGCTTCGGACCGCACCGGGATTTTCAAATTATACGTTTACGATGTTGTTGAAGATATCTTTCGGCAACTCACGTTCGGACCGGATCCGGACACCACTCCCGCCTGGTCTCATTAGAGGTCGCGGGGTTTGAACAAGTCTACAAGGAGTAGTCAGGCATGAACTTCCGATCGATCAACCGCAGCACTCTGTTAGCCCTAGTCACCATTCTGGCCGTGGGAATGCTTTTCGTTGGTTGCAGTAGCAATTCTGAAGTGGAAACCGATCCGGCAGCCGAGGTAACTCCCGAGGTTGTCGAAGATGTTCCTGAAGAAGTTGTTCCCGAGCCAGAAGAAGTGGCACCTGCCATCGATTATGCAAACCTCGCGCCTGCTGATTTTGGCATCGAAGATGTTTTCTTTGCCCTTGATCAGTATGACCTGGACAACGAAGCCATGAGCATCCTGTCCAGCAATGCCCGCATCATGCGTGAAGCCGATGTGGTCATCATGCTCTCCGGTCACTGCGATGAGCGCGGCACCGTGGAATACAACATGGCACTGGGTGAAAAACGTGCCCTCGTTGTGCGTGATTACCTGGTCAGCCTTGGTGTTTCCGCGGGCAACCTGCGCACCACTTCGTATGGTAAGAGCAAACCTTTTGCCCGTGGTCACGACGAGGATTCCTGGGCCAAGAACCGGCGCTCGCATTTCGAACGCCCGTAAGGTCAGAATACAATGAAGGCTCACTCACCTTTAGGATTGTCCATCCTGACCGTGGCCCTGTTAGGGGTCGCGGTCCTCGGTGGCACCGGTTGCGCACCCCAGCTGGACCGCATTGAAGTGGCGGTTCAGGACAACAATGACGAAATTTCAGCCATGAAGGCCGAGAACAAACGGCAGCTTCAGGAAATTCAGGCATTGGGGCAATTGCTGCGCATGGACCGCAACGCCGGAGACGAATCCAGCGCCATGCGGCTCAGTCGTCTTTCCCAGCTCTCGGT
>JAOZJV010000790.1:0-384 GCA_029935695.1 Candidatus Krumholzibacteriia bacterium
ATTTCATGGTCAGCAGATACTGGGCCCAGTTCTGGAAGACGGTGCCGTTGCCGCCATAAGTGACCAGCTCGTAAGGGTGTTGGGCCACGGCTGGGTCAAGGTTGTTCTGGATCATCAGCATGATGCCGGCAGCCTGGGCGCACTGGGCGGGATATTCTTCGATGGGCCGGGCGTGCATCTCGTAGGTGGGCCGGAAACGGTGCATATAGATGCGTCCGTAGTTGGCCAGTTCTTCCGCAAATTCCGGGGCCAATTCAGGGTGCATGGAGGCCGGGAAGTAGCGCAGGGCGTTGCGCAGGGCCAGTTTTTTTTCGTCACCTGACAGCAGCATGGGGCGTTTGGGAGTGCGGCTGATGGTGGGATTTTCTTCGGGCATGGCTGGGA
>JAOZJV010000790.1:394-1790 GCA_029935695.1 Candidatus Krumholzibacteriia bacterium
CTGGGATGGTGGTGGGGATGCCCTGGCGAATCTGCTGCTGGAAATATTCGAGACTGTTTTGTGCGCTCACGGCGCGACCTCCTACAAGGGTGATTGATTGGGGGGAAGATAACATGTGGGTGGCGTTCCGGAAAGTACCGGGGAGTATTTGTGTAGGTGCCTGTGAAAAATGGTTGCCCCCGCAACTAAAAAACTGATCTGAAGTGGTGAATTAAGTCACCTCTTTTTGTTGCGGGGGCAACCATTTTCAGCACAACAGTATACCTATTAAGCCAATCGTTGATTGGTGTAAAAAATTGAATGAATTGTAGGGTTTGTGGATCTGGGGAAAATGCCCGCCGGCCGGCAATGATTTTGAGGTTTTGAGTGTGATTTAACAGAAAAAGAAGGCCCTGGATTATTCTCCAGGGCCTTCTCATTTTCAAATCACCAGAAAATCCTATTTTACTAAAATCATCCGCTTCACAAGCAGATCATTCCCGGCTTTCAATCGGTAGAAATAGGCACCCGAAGCAACCTGGCGTCCGTTGTCATCCTGGCCATTCCAGGAAACATGATGCTCGCCGGCAGCCATCACTTCGCTGACCAGAGTGGCCACGCGTCGGCCATCAATGGTGTAGACCATGAGCTCGGTTTGCACTGCCTGGGGCAGGGAGAAACCGATGGCCGTGGTGGGGTTGAAGGGGTTGGGATGGTTTTGCCGCAGCATAACCGGACGATCCACGGCAGGAATATCATCAACAGGGGACAGGCCCGAGCTGGTGAATGATTCAATGGCGAAATCATCGATGGCCGCTTCAATGAGGCCACCCTCGTTGAAATCGCAGGCCAGGAAGCGCAGCACGATTTGATCGGTCAGTTCGAAGGTGCCGTCTTCCAGGGTGTTGAGTTCCACACTGACCTGGTTCCAGGCGTTGGCGTTGTCGACAATGCGGTCGAACTCCACCCAGCTGGCGCCATTGTTGTTGGATACTTCCACCACAAAATCGTCGTCGAGGGAGTATCCGCCTTCGCCGTACCAGCACCAGTATTTGACCACGGCGCGGTCAACGCCGCTGAGGTCGAACACGGGAGTCAGGAGGGTGGTGCATCCGTCATCCACATCTCCGACGCCGGCGCCATCGCCAGGGTTGGCGTTGCCGGTGACAAAGCAGGCCACGGCGGGATCAGCGGTGTGGTCATTTTCCGGTTGGACATTCAGGCCATTGTATTCGGTTCCCACCGGATCGGCCCGGATCCAAAGGCCGCTGGTGGCCTGGTCGTCATCTGCTCCCAGTTGCCAGTCGGGATCTCCCGGATCTTCGGCTTCGGTCAAGTAGATCACTTCGGTGATCAGCAACGGGAAAGTCTCATCGGGAGCACCTTCAGGCAGCTGACTGGTCAGACCCGTGCCATT
>JAOZJV010000791.1 GCA_029935695.1 Candidatus Krumholzibacteriia bacterium
CTTGTCGCATTCGACCTTGGCGGCCCGGGCGGCGATATCGCGTGGCACCAGGTTGCCAAAGGCGGGATAGCGGCGCTCCAGATAATAATCGCGTTCGGCTTCGGGGATCTGATCCGGACGGCGGGTATCGCCGGCCTTCAGAGGCACCCAAACCCGGCCATCGTTGCGCAGGGATTCACTCATCAGCGTGAGCTTGGACTGGTAGTCGCCCATTTGTGGTACGGCTGTGGGGTGAATTTGCGTGTAGCAGGGGTTGGAGAAATAGGCTCCACGTTTATGCGCTCGCCAAACAGCTGTTGCGTTGCTGTTGACCGCGTTGGTCGACAGATAGAACACCGGGCTGTAACCACCGGTGGCCAGAACCACAGCATCGGCTTCGTAGCGCTTGATCTCGCCAGTGAGAAGCTCACGAACGATGATGCCCCGGGCCTGGCCGCCTTCAACCACCAGATCGAGCATTTCGTGACGAGGGAACATCTTCACGGTGCCAGCATTGACCTGGCGGCTCAAGGCGCTGTACACCCCCAGCAGCAATTGCTGACCGGTGATACCACGAGCGTAGAAGGTCCGGCTGACCTGCACACCACCGAAAGAGCGGTTGGACAGGGTTCCACCGTATTCCCGGGCGAAAGGCACGCCCATGGCCACACTCTGGTCGATGATGCCCATGGAAAGCTGGGCCAGACGGTAGGTGTTGGCTTCACGGGAGCGGTAATCGCCACCCTTGATGGTGTCGTAGAACAGACGGTAAACACTGTCGCCGTCGTTCTGGTAATTTTTTGAGGCGTTGATGCCACCCTGAGCGGCCACACTGTGGGCGCGGCGGGGGCTGTCCTGGATACAGAAGTTCAGGACGTTGTAGCCCAGCTCACCCATGGTCGCGGCGGCGCCACCACCAGCGAGGCCGGTGCCCACGATGATCACGGTTTTCTTCCGGCGATTTCCACCAGGAGCCACCAGAGGGTTGTCGATCATGTGTTTGTCCCACTTGTCGGCCAGGGGGCCGCTGGGAATTTTGGCATCGAGAATATTGTTAGTCATGTTTCCTGACATTTCAGTGACCTCCCGGACCGGCTACGGCGTTGGGATCGCCGGTGAGGAAGAGGATGATGGGAATGAGAATGAAGCCGATGGCCAGCAAAATGGAGAAGACCAGGGCAAATTTCTCAAGGATAGGCAGATACTTGTCATTGGCCAGGCCAAGAGACTGGAAAGCGCTCCAGATACCGTGGCGCAGGTGGAAGCCCAACAGAGTCATGACCACCACAGTGAAAGCCGTGAATCCAAGACCCTTGAAGGCCGTGACCACGGTTTTGTAGAGGTTTTTGACGCCATCGGCACCCACCTCATGATCGGCAAACTTGAACATGTAGATATGACCCACCACAAAGATGAAGATCAGGGCACCTGTGTAGATCATCGTGGTTGAAGAGAACGTCTTGCGGCTTTTACCGCCGGCATTCTTCAGGGTCTTGTACCCAACATCACGGGCAGACCGTCTGTCGGTCCAGGCCACAGTGAATGTGGAGATAATGTGGAACAGGAAAATGGGGATCAGTGCAGCTTCAAAGGCGTAAATGAGCCAGCCGTGCACTGCCGTTTCCAAAAAGTGGGCGTAAGCATTGAAGGCGCCAGGGCCGATAAAGAGGGTGAAATTACCGACCAGATGAACGACGACGAACCCGAAAAGGGCCAATCCCGTCAGACCGGTGATTACCTTCTTACCAACCGATGACCAGGCAATCGAGCCGAAAGAATTCATGGATTCTCTCTCCTGCTGAAAGTGTCA
>JAOZJV010000233.1 GCA_029935695.1 Candidatus Krumholzibacteriia bacterium
ATTCGGGATTGTCTTTAACCTCAGCCATGATCTGCTTGAGGCGTTCTTCGAACTGGCCACGGTACTTGGTGCCGGCCACCACGCTGGCCAGATCGAGGGTCACAATTTCCTTATCCCTGAGCAGGGCCGGAACATTGCCTTCCACGATTTTCGTGGCAAAACCTTCAACGATGGCTGTTTTGCCTACGCCGGGCTCGCCGATGAGCACTGGGTTGTTCTTTTTGCGGCGGCTGAGAATTTGAATGCAACGATCGATTTCCTGGGTGCGGCCGATGGTGGGATCCAGTTTACCTTCCCGGGCCATATCCGTCATGTTGCGGCCAAACTGATCCAGAACGCTGTTTTCTTTCTTTTCCTTGCGCTTGCGGCGGCCGGGCATCTTGACCTCGTCCCCTCCGCCAAGGCTTTTCATGACCTCGCGTTTGACCTGTTCGTGGTCTGCGCCCAATTCATTGAGAACCCGGGCAGCAACCCCTTCGCCTTCACGGATCAGGGCCAGCAGAAGATGTTCTGTGCCCACATAGCTGTGGTTGTGCAGACGGGCTTCATCGATACTCAGTTCAAGCACTTTTTTTGCCCTGGGCGTAAAGGGAATTTCCCCGATACTGACCGGACCGTTGGGGGCGGTGACACTGTCCTCCACAGCTTTCTGGATTCTGTCAAAATCAATGTTCAGATGCCGCAGAACATTGGCTGCCACACCTTCACCCTCACGGACAATCCCCAAAAGAAGATGTTCCGTGCCGATGTAATCATGTTGCAGACGGCCAGCTTCGTCACGGGCCAGAAACAGAACTTTGCGCACACGCTGTGTGAATCGGTCATTCATTCTTTCACGCCTCCATTTGCGTTTTCAGGTCGCTTTCCTGTTCGACCACCCGGAACTTCCGGCTTCAGAAAAATATACGTGAGCCACGTTCCAAGCGCCACACCCGTATAAGATCACAGATGGGGAATTCTTTACACATCTTGTTTTCGCTCAAAACAGGCAGAACTTGAATACGAATTTTCGAAGATTTATTGACCGGAAAAAAGATCGCGCAGCAAAGTAGCCCGGGCTTCCGTTTTTTCCGCTACGGTCAGAGGGTGATCCGCTGCAGCATGCAGGTGCGCCGTTTGCATCTTTATCATGGCTTCATTCAAAAGAGGAAAGCCAAGACCGGGCATCATATCCAGGGCCGCACCCAGCCGTAAGTGGTTTAAACGGTCGGAAGCCTCCTGGGATGTCATCAAACGAGCGCTCTGCAGCACCGCCAGGCTGCGGTGGGCCATGTCTTCAAGCCCCAGGGAATCTTTGGAAAAGAGTTGCTGCCGGGCCGTGCGTTCATGGCGCAATACTTTGCCCAGGTGAAATTCGAAATCACTGGCAATTTCGGTTTCATCCCGGCCCAAAGTGACCAGGTTAAAAATGAGAAAGACGGCGCCCCGCACGGCCGATCCCCCGCCGGACAAGCCGCACACTCCAAAACGCAACTGCCGCAGAGCATTGAGAATTTTGTCAATCTCTCCGCCCATGACCAGACCGGGCAAGTGAACCAGCACCGACAAGCGCAAGCCGGTGCCTGCGTTGACCGGGCTGGACGTCAGATAGCCAAAATCATCCAAAAAGGCGAAATCCAGGTTTTTCTCAAGATCATTTTCCAGAACCTGAAGCCTGGTCAATGCTGCTTTGGGGTGGAAACCTGATTCGTACACATGCAGCCGCAGGTGGTCTTCGCCGTTGATCAACGCCGTGGTGGTTCCTTCGGCAGCAACCAGCAAATGACGGTGATCACCCGGAGAAGATTCCGAAGAGCCAATGAGCCGTTTTTCATGCAGCAAATTCTTTTGATTGGTATCCAGTCGGGCAAAATCCAGGTGCCAGCCTCCGGCAAAACCAGAACTTTCATTGAGAATTCCCAACAATTCCGTCCCCAGTTTTTCCCGTTCAGGAGCCTTTGCATGATGCGGAAAATCATGGGTTGAAAGGTTGCGTGCCAGACGACCGCGGGTGCTGATGACCATGTCCGCCGCAGGCCCACTGGCGTCTAACCAGGGTTGGGCCGATTCAAGATCCCGGTTGAAAAAAGGACTCATGATTCTTCATCCTTTCCGGATTTAAGGATCTTGAGTAAATCTCTCTGCCGAGCGGCATCTTCGAAATCTTCCCGGGCCACGGCCTTTTCCAATGCCACCCGCACTCTTTTGATGGAGGCCAACTGGTTGGACCCTTCCAGATGATGCTGAGGAAATTTTCCGAAGTGGGTGGCATGGCCATGGAAACGGGTCAGATGAGGAACAATGGCTGCGCTGAAGGCCTGATAACAGCGAGGACACCCGAGCAGGTTATTTTCATGCCATTGAGCCAGGGAATAATCACAGGAAGGACAAACAGTGACCTGGGTATCGTCATCCAAATGATCAGGTTGGTTGAAATCATCACCAAGAAAAGAAGCGAGGCTGTCGGAATCATCACTCTCGGGGGGGTGGGCTGGAAAAGTGGGATGACGCCGGGCCTGTCGCTTGAGGGAGCAAAGAGAACACAGCCAAATGCTGCTAACTTCGCCATCCATGATTTCCGTCAGGTGGACAAAAGCCTCGTTTGAGCCGCAATCCTGGCACTGCATAGTGCCCCTTTCAGTTAATCAACCGAAACCAATTTCCCATTCTCCAGCTTCATGGTCTTGTCGGCCTGCTGGGCCAGGTGCCGGTCGTGAGTCACGATCACGAGGCTGGTTCCTTCTTTATCTCTCAAACCAAACAGCATCTCACCCAGGTGGCCACCAATTTTTTGGTCCAGATTTCCGAAAGGCTCGTCGGCCAGGACGATGGATGGTTTGTTCATGAATGCCCGGGCCACGGCGATACGCTGTTGCTCTCCACCGGAAAGTTCGCCGGGAAGATGATCAGCTCGATCCTGCAATCCCATGGTTTCAAGAAAGTTTTGTGCACGCTCGCGGATCACAGAAGTCACCGGACCCTGACGTCTGGCAGGAAGCAGCAAATTCTCCCGAGACGTAAAATCGGGAAGCAACATATGACTTTGAAAGACAAAACCAACCTGATGAGTGCGCCATTGATCAACCACTTGCCGCCTACCGAAATCAAGGAGTTTTCCACTGTGCAGAATTTTCCCCGACGTGGAATGATCCAGGGCGCCCAGAATATTGAGCAACGTGCTCTTGCCCGAACCGGACTGGCCGACCACGGCCACAGCCTGCCCTTTTTCAAGGCTGAAATCACAGCCATCGAGAACCACCAGTTGGCCATCGCTGCGGTCAAAAACTTTGCGGATGGACTGGGCCTCGAGAATGGGCACAGGGTGATTAACGTCATTCATAGCGGATGATCTCCATGGGTTTCAGGCGGCCTGCTTCAAAGCTGGGCCACAACCCGGCAACAATGGACATGAGCAAAGTCAAAACAACAACCAGCGTGAAATCGGACCATTGGAGAAGGACGGGAATGGTGTCCAGGAAGTAGACATTACCTGGAATAGGGAATCCAAATTTTTCAAGGGCGCCAATGGCCAGCAACCCCACGGCGCTGCCAATGACAACTCCCACCACACCCAGATAAATACCATTGATGAGAAAGATCCCCAGAATTTGACTGCGGCTGGTGCCCATGGACATGAGGATGGCAATTTCACGCCGTCGTTCTCCCACCATCATGGTCAAAATACCCACGATGTTGAAGCCGGCGATGAGAATGATCAGCCCCAGCAAGAGGAACATCACGGCTTTTTCAGTTTTGATCCACTGGAAGAGTTCTTTGTTGAGACGTTTCCAGCTGCTGGTGTAATGATACGCAGGCAGGTTTTCTTCAATACGGTCGGCCACGATGTCCGCCTGCATCAGATCCCGCACCTTCACCCCTACCAGAGAGGCACCACCGCGCCCGTAGGCGAAAAAGTCCTGGGCCTGCTGAATATCGATGTACGCAAACTGGCTGTCGAATTCATACATACCCGTTTCAAAAAATCCGATGACCACGCTTTTGCGACTTTCCGCTTCAATGCGGTCGGCCTTGAATTCACCCTTGGTGGTGGTCAGGATCACCGTGTCCCCCACGGCGGCATAAAGACTGTTGGCCAAGGCGCTGCCCAGAATAATCCGGGGCACTTGTCCGCCTTTCAAACCGGCCAGAATTTCGGGGGCAGGCAAAAGGTATTTGCTCAGGGGTTGAACCGTGTCAATAAGATCCGGCTCAATGCCCCAGATGACGGCCCCCTTGTTACGGGGATCGCCAAACCGGCTGCCACCGGTGATGATGGCTTCTTTCCTGATGAAAGGTGCCACCCCCAAAACGTCTTCATCTTCGGCCACCTCGTCCATCAACGCGCCCAGGCCGGTGAAACCTTCCGGCGCAGTGCTGTGCACCGTCACCATGGGCATATTCTCCACAAAGGTGCGGCGCATTTCGGCTTCGAATCCGTTCATCACCGCCAGCACAATGTGCAGCACGGCCACCCCGATGGTGATGCCGATGATGGCCAGCACGCTGCTGCGATTGAGAAAACCGCTGCGGTGGCGGCTGCGCAGATACCGCCGGGCAATGTAATAGGCAAATTGCATTCTACTGCTGACCGTCCTGTTGCTGCAGGGGACGCATGTGAGGAAAGAGCAGGACGTCGCGGATGTTGTTGCTGTCAGTCAGCAGCATAATCAGCCGGTCGATGCCCATGCCCATGCCCCCTGTGGGCGGCATGCCCTGTTCCATGGCCTGCAGGAAATCTTCGTCGATGGGCTGGGCTTCATCATCCCCCGCATCAATCAAAGCTTTTTGGGCCAGGAAGCGGCGGCGCTGTTCCCGGGGATCGTTCAGCTCGCTGAAGCTGTTGGCCAATTCAAAACCTGCCACAAAGAGTTCGAAACGCTCCACAAGACCTTCGGCCGTGCGGTGAGATTTAGCCAGAGGAGACAACTCCTTGGGGTGGTCCATGACAAAGGTGGGCTGGATCAATTCAGGTTCCACCAATTCACTGAAGAGCTCGTCCAGAATTTTGTCCCGGCCCATGCCTTTTTTCAGGGTGATGCCTTTGCTCTTGGCCAGATCAGCCACTTCGCTATCGGACATTTTCATCAGATCCTGGCCGGTTTTTTCCTGCAACGCATCCATGAAACGAATGCGCGCGAAAGGCTGGTTGAAGTCCATTTCCAACTCGCCGTATTTAAGTTTGCCCTCATCGCCGAATTTAATGGCCAGACGGCGGATCAAACGTTCGGTGTGAGACATCATGTCTTCATAATCCCAATAGGCCGCATAACATTCGAGCATGGTGAACTCAGGATTGTGAGTGCGGTCCATGCCTTCGTTGCGGAAATCCTTGGCAATTTCATAGACACGTTCGAGGCCACCGACAATGAGGCGTTTGAGATACAGTTCATCGGCGATGCGCATGTACAGGGTCATGTCCAAGGCGTTGTGATGGGTTTTGAAAGGCCGGGCTGTAGCGCCACCATAAAGAGGCTGCAAAACGGGTGTTTCCACTTCCAGAAAATCTTCGTCGGCGTAGAAATTCCGGATCTCTGAAACCATGGCGCTGCGTTTCTTGAAGCGCTCGCGGCTTTCCACATTCATGGCCAGATCCAGATGCCGGTTGCGGCTCTTGTTTTCCAGACTCATGTCATGGAATTTTTCAGGCAGGGGCCGAATGGCCTTGGCCAGGAAAGTGAAGTCTTCCACCTTAACAGTGAGTTCGCCGGTACGAGTGTGAAAAAGTTTCCCCTCCACACCAATCCAGTCGCCAATGTCGATGAGGCGCTTGATGAGATCAAAACGCTCCTCGCCCAGATCGTCTTTGCGGAAATAGGCCTGCAGGGTTCCCCACTCATCACTGATGGGCACAAAGATGGTTTTACCGGTGCCGCGTTTGGTCATGATGCGGCCGGGAAAGCGCACCTTGGCTTCACTGGCCAGCAGCTCTTCTTCGGCAGCACGGGCCTCTGTGCTGGTGTGCGTGCGGTTGTAACTGTAGGGATAAAGCTCGACGCTTTTGCCCAGTTCTTCCATTTTCTCCAGCCGACCTTCAATCAGGCGGTGAGGACTGTCCTGCTGGTTCTCTTTGTTATCGGTGTTGTCATTGCTGGCCACGGCTTTTCTCCCGGTTCACAGTTATGAATGCCTTAACAGGTTTGGCCGCTCAACGGGAGCGGGCACCCATCCAGCGCAAGTAAGCATCAATGAAATTATCGAGGTCGCCGTCCAGAACGGCGGTGGAATTTCCTGTTTCGTGATTGGTGCGATGATCCTTCACCTTGGTGTAGGGT
>JAOZJV010000792.1:0-336 GCA_029935695.1 Candidatus Krumholzibacteriia bacterium
TCGCTTACAAATTCATTAATATACAGTTTTAAACATTTTTTCAGACCCGGGTAGTTGTAACTGCTGTTTCCCTTGAAACGAACACCGATGGAACTGAGAGAATAGGGACCCAATTCACACGAGGCTTCCAAATAGGGAGGATCATCACTGCCCTGGTAATTTGACAACAGCTGACTCCAATAATCCGCTTGAGCGAAACTCAGACGCACCTCATGAACAGTATCACCATCGAATAATGGGTGGCTGGCGGGTTTAAGGGCAGCCTGGGTCATGTTTGGAATAATAAAAACAAGTTACCCATAGAGATCAAAATCATACGTGAAAAATGATATGGCC
>JAOZJV010000792.1:346-1784 GCA_029935695.1 Candidatus Krumholzibacteriia bacterium
AAAAAAAACAAGTGCCAGGGTCCCACAAATGGCTTTCAGGATGAGGGATTTCCACATGGTGCATTCCTGTCTGGTTGGATGATCCGAATCGCGAAATTAGCCAGATGTCGGTATCAAAAAATTTGCTCATAGCCTGTTAACATTGAACCAAACGCACAATTATACGAAATCTATCACATTTTTTGGGAATTTCTTTAGAAGGATTGCCCAGTATTGGGTTGCTGCCTGGCAAACCCCGCTCTGGGGTCTGCCAGGCAACATCCGCCATTCAGCAATCGCCTATCATTTTATCAGTGTTAGTTTCTGCAATTGTCGACCTCCACCAACCACCAATTGCGCCAGGTACACCCCACTGGCCAAATGCTGTCCCTCGTCATCGCATCCGTCAAATACAACCTCATGCCGACCTGCCTCTTGCTCGCTGCTGACGAGTTGACGCACTGCGCGTCCTTGCAGATCATGAATCACCAGCTCGCAGTGACCGGCAGCAGCCAGTTGGTAGGAAATCACTGTCTGGGGGTTGAAAGGGTTGGGCGCAGCACCCAGGAACCGGGTCAAAGTCGGCACAACATCCGGAGCCGAAGTCTCTCCGTAGGCCAGCAACAGTCGGTAAGGCGCTGACACTGCCAAGTCAGCAACCTGCTCCTTCCACACCGCCACGCAGTAATGATCGTCTGCGGGAAGATTCAGGTGGATCCACTCGGAACCGCCCAATCCACCCTCCACCGTTTCAGTTTTGCCGAAAAATGAATCGTTCGCACGGTATACTGATACTCCCCATTCCACATCACTGCCCATGTCTTCAACCCGCAAATCAAACTCACCAGCAGACAACCACATCTCATGCAACTCGATCATCCGACCGGGCAGGATCGTGAATGGTCCCAGAGAACCTCCCTGCGGCGTGCCCTGGTAGTCCGATAGCGCGTCCTGCACAGTGTAGCCATGGCCGTTGTTGCCAGGGCCGTCAAGTACACCAAAATCATAAGAGAGGGGCGGAGCATTGCGATAACAGACCAGTGCAAAATCCACTTCACCAGGGCCGGACCTGCTGTCGGCTTCAGGATTTGGGCCGAAGCCATTGCTGGTTCCGGTGAGAGGCTGGTGGAGCTCAAGGTCCACGTTTCTACTGCTGAACAATGGCATCACCGCTGCTGCGCGCCATTGACCCACTTCTCCCAGATCCGCATACTGCAGCCGCAGTCCGTCACAGTTGGGATAGAGCGTGACAGTGGGTTCGCAATGGTCAAAGCCAGCATCCTGAGCCGGCACACTGGACCGATCAATCACGCCACCAAGTGGCAGCACCAGAGGCGACCAGCAGTATTGACGCCCCGTGAGATTGTTGTTCTCCAGCAGCTCGGCCACATCCTGAAAGTAGTCGAGCTTCGTGCTGAGAGTGTGCCGTCCACCGGGAATGGTCCAGGGCTCTTGATCA
>JAOZJV010000234.1 GCA_029935695.1 Candidatus Krumholzibacteriia bacterium
AGGTTTGTCCACGAGGTGCCTGTGCCGTGACCGATATAGGTGATCAGACTGACACCCTCATTGATGGCCACGGCGATGTCTTCTGTGCTGCCGTCGGGCTGATAAATTTCGTGCACCTGGGTGAAGGTGTAGTTGAGCATATCTTCGCGCAACCATCCGGCACGCTCAATGTCCGAAGGATCTCCCTGGCTGGAGGCCAGTGCGGCGCCGATGTGGTACCAGTGTGCTCCGGCGTCGGGATCGCGTTCATAGCGCACGAACTTGTTGATCTGGGTTTGAATATCCACCGGGTTCGAACCGGAAATACGGGAGATGAAGAGATCGGGATAAAGGTCGTCGCCTTCGATGTTGGCATAGCGGGTATCATCATCAGCACCTTCGTAGGTTCCGGTGTAACTGGGAACCTGCGCCAGGTCTCCCACCAGAATCACATAGGTCAGGCCTTCCGGCTCAGCGTACAGGGCATCAATGGCCCCCTGAATACCGCCGGTGGTTCCCCCCACACTGCCGGTGCTGATGACCTGCACATCCAGACCGGAGGAACGTTTCCACTGAACAAAGGGCTCGATGATGCCCATGAAGGAATCGTGGCACACAACCAGCATCCGGCCATCCACCGCAACCATGGAGTATTTTTCGGGAGTGCTGTAGTTATCAAAAACCTGGCCATAAAGATTGGCGAACTGGGAGTCCATGCTGCTTTGCATTTTCCCCTGGCGGGCATTGATGCCACCGCTGCCTGAAGTTTCCACTTCCAGGGTCATGCTTTCCAGAACCATCAGCACGCCATGGCCCACATCCCAGCGCACGGCGTTGATGCGCAAACTGACACCCCGATAGTCGCGCAGAATGTATGGCTCGTTCAGCTGAACTTCATTGGCAGGAAAAACATCAGTGCTTTGATAAACAGCCCCAAAGGTGAATGGCACGTTGGCGGGGTTTTCCGTGCGCAGGATGGTGCCCTTGGATGGCAGCACGGGATGGCTTTCGATCTGGCGCCAGGTGCTTTTGACCACGCGCACAACAGGAGTTCCCGCATCGGGAATAATCAAACTGCTGGTGATGAAGGGAAGTTCCGGTTGGCCGGCATCCAGGGTGAACCAATGGCCGGGGATGCGGAGCTGGTCGAAGGGCTGACCCTCCACCATCACCACATTGCTTTCCAGGCCGCTCATGGTGATATCAATCTGGGTTGTGTTTGCTGCAAGAGAGCTGGTTTGGATGAGGGGTTGTGCCATTTCCTTGTTGCCTGCACCAATCCATCCGGCGTTGGCTGTGGAGCCAAAACCCGCCATCAGAATGATTTGAATGATTAGCAACAACAAAAGCGGCACTTTGCGCATCGCAACCTCCGGAAGCACATGATCAGTATTGACAAATTCTCTGGTAAAAATCATACGTAATTTTACCATTTTTGTTAGGTCTGTGGCAAAATCAGCTGTCTGGAGGTTTTCAGGCAAGGCTTTGGAAGGGTAAGAAACAAGATCTCTTTCAAGGTGATAATCTGGTATTCTGTTATATTACAACGAGTTAAAATATTTTCGACACGTGATATTGCATTATCGCAAACAAAGCACCAAAACATCAAAAGAAGGGCGGCACCCTTAGGTCCGCCCTTCCGGAAAAGCTCACGAAATCGTTAGACTTCCGTGTCCTAGTGAACTTGTCCTTCAGCTTCGTCGTCACAGATCTCAGTCCAGCGACCTTCGTAGAATCCGCCCGGGAAGTCATCTCTGGCATGGGCCACGCCACCGAGCACGCCTTCTCTGGTGCCGGCTCCATTAACCCAGTGGCCTGCAAAGACACTCAGGTTTCGGGCATTTTCTCCTGGCTGCCAGGTGCCGGCCATGAGCCCGCGGAAATGCCCGCGCCGGTCGATGTACTTGGCAAAGAAGACCCGGTTGCCTTCAAGATCAAAACCATAACCGCCGCGCATGAAACCACTGATGCGTCCTGTCAGGTCGGTGTAAACACCGGCCATGCGGCCCACCCGGGTGCCTGGATCATCGGTGTCCACCTGCAGCTCACCATTTTCTTCATGGAAATGGCGGAAACGTCCGGCCAGGAAACCCTTGGGGCAATAGGCGGTGTCGCTCAAATTAAAGCCATTCAACTGCATCAGGTTGCCCTGGTCATCAATTTCAAAGGTTTCATTCAAACCGGCCAGGGCTTCAACTTCATAAACACCCTGGTAAGGACCCGCGTTAATGTGCAGTCTGTTGGGCTCTTCATGCTCTGGATCAAAGTCTTCGGGACGCTCAATGATTTCCAGGAACAAACCATCGTAATGACAGGCCGTGTGGGAAACAAATCCCACGACGTTGCGCTGCTCGGGTGAGCGCACCAGGTGGTCATAAGGGCGCTCAAAACGGATGGCCCGCCTGACCAGGATGATGCCCCGGTCGACGCTGATATCACCGGACCAATCCACGATATCGCAGGGGGGCATGGGAGTGTTGAGAGAATCTTCAGGGCCAGAAACCATACCCCAGCGCAGGCGCAGGAAGGTGAAATGCGGGCGATTGGGATCGTTGGGATCACCAGGTCGCACACCCTGGCCTTCCAATTCCTGAACTTCAGGATCATCACCGATGATGTCGTCATACTCTTCGCCATCCTCGGCCGCCATCATGGCTTTCAGGGAATCGTCGTCGAAAGCTTCGTATTCATCGGAAACTGTCAGGCCACCGTAGGGCAGGGTGAAATCCATGCCATCGTAGTTGTCGGTGCCGGTCATTGAGGTCTCGGCAGGATTGTCGCTGTCATCGCTGCAGCCGGTCAGAAAGACCGCGAGCATTAAGACCATGGTAAGGATTTTGATTGGGTTTTGTTGAAACATTATTTCCCCTCCTGTGCAGGAATTGTGTGAACCCTGGTATTGTGATCAATGATCTTTATCTGCATTTCAGGTGCCAACTGTTCCCCGACGAGCCAACTCACAATGTTAAAACAACTTATAATGCAACCTACAGTTCAAGACACCCCAGAGATATAAAAAACCGTACCTGCAGGGACACTCCCCACAGGCACGGGTACACTCTCGTGATCACTGATCCTGGCTTACAAACCCATTTTTTTCCGGACTGATACCTTCACAGCCATCAAATCCTCGTGGCGAATCCCCAGCAGGGTTCCCAGCTTGTGCATGAGCGCGTCTTCGTGGGCTTCAAGTATTCCATCGCTGTAAACCACTTCCCACAGAAGCTGCACGATGGCCAGCCGGCGGGCCTGGGGAAAACTCTCTTTGACCAGGCGGGCAAACTGATAAAGATCACTGCTGGCAGCCCGTTCTTTATGGGCCAACTCCAGCAACTCCCGGGTTTCGGTTTCATTCAGATTGAAACGAACGCCCACCATGCTCTCGATGGTTTTGCATTCCTCGTCGCTGAATTCATCATCGGCATGGGCGGCTTCCAGCAGCAGCACGCAGGTGGCCACCCGCAAATGGTATTGTTCGTCGTGGGTATCATCCTGGGCAGAATCGTTTTTGAAAATCTGGCTGAGCGATTTGAACATGGACTAAACTCCGTCGTTGGTTAAATCAGATAGAGACCCTTTTCCAAGTGTCTGCGGGAAGAGTCAGAACTTCGTAGGCGATGGTGCCCAAATAGCCGGCCAGCATTTCAGGGGTGATCAGTTCATCACCCTGGCGGCCCAGTAACACTGCTTCATCCCCGGCCTGGGCCTGGGGAATATTCGTCACATCGACCATGCACAGATTCATGCAGATGCGGCCGATCAGAGGGGCGCGGTAGCCGGCAATCAGCACATGACCACGGCCACTGAGAGCCCGGGGCCAGCCGTCGGAATATCCCACCGGAAGCACTGCGATGGTGCTGTCAGCCATGGCTTTCCAGTCCCGGCCATAACCCACCGTTTCTCCTGCCGGAACCAGGCGCACCTGGCTGATGCGGCACTTCCAGGTCACAGCCGGCTTCAGATCAATGGGACCGCTGCCCATCTCCCGGAAAGAAACCAGAGTTTCCCGGCTGGGCCAGATCCCGTAGGCGGATATGCCGACCCGTGCCAGATCACCGTGCACCCCGGGCCACAACAAAGTGGCCGCACTGCACGTCATGTGTGTCTCCAGGGTTCCCACCCCGGCGTCATCCAGAAGACGTCTGTATCCTTCAAAACGTTTCATCTGGGTGCGGGCAAAATCATGATTGGTGGTGTCTTCGATGTCGGCAAAATGGCTGGACAGCCCCACCAGTTCAATCTGTGGGTTGCCATGCAGGATTTCCAGAATTTGGGGGATTTCATTTTCGGTCACACCCTGGCGGTTGACCCCCGTCTCCACCTTCAAATGAATCCGCACCGGGCAGCCGCATCCGGCAGCCCAAACCGCAGCTGCTGCGGAGGCAACGGTGATCTCAACCTTTGCCCCGGCAGCCAAAGCGGCTTCTGCCTGATTCACCGGGCCCAGAATGACCACCGGAATATCCAGACCACTGTGTCGCAAAGCCTCGGCTTCATGCCAGGAATGCACCCCCAGCACATCAGCACCTCCGGCAATAAATGCCCGGGCAGCCAAAAGAAGGCCGTGGCCATAAGCATTCGCCTTGACCACGGCCATCAGCCGGGTGGGAGCCGCCACCAGACGGCGCAGCTCCTTTAAATTGTGAGTCAGGGCCCCGCTGTCCACTTCAATGGTCAGCCAGGATCCCGCGGGATCATCCGCCGTGAGCCTGGGCAACTTTTTTGGTGTTCCGTCTTGCTTCACAGGATTCCTTGTCCTTGCAGGCTCCATAGAGTTCCAAACGATGCCGGAAAATCTGGAAGTTGTTTTCTTCAGCCAGTTTTTCCTGCAGGGCCTCGAGACGAGGATTGAAGAATTCGGAAATCTCTCCGCACTCCAGGCAGATCATGTGGTCGTGGTGCTCCACGTCCGAGTGACCTTCGTACCGGGCCAGACCATCGCCAAAACGACGCTCTTCAACCAAATTGCTCTCCACCAGCAAATGCAGGGTGCGATACACCGTGGCGTAGCCGATGCGAGGGTTTACATTCTTGACCTCTTTGAGAAGCTCTTCAACTGAAATATGGCCGCGCAGGTTAAAAAATACGTTCACAATGGTGTTGCGCTGGCGGGTGGTTTTCAGCCCCTTCTCCTGAATGTACTTGGCAAATGCGTTTTCTTTTTCCCGAACCAGGTCCTGGTTCACAGCAGACGTGGTCGTGTTTTCAGCCATGATTTACCTCTGGGTTTCCGGTTTGACCCGGCAGTTATCCATTTCGAAAATGAAAATTAATTTCGACTTTAGGATAATGACGAAAAAACCCAGTGTCAAGAAGGGTGATTCAAATCTCCCTCTGAAAACTCTGACAATCAGTTTAACTCGATACGCACAGCCATATTCTCACCTTCCGGGACATACCAGAAAGACTCTCCATCATGCAGCAGCAGGACATCTTCGCCCCGCATCATATAGGAATCGGTACCCACGGTGGCGCTCCACCTTCTGCGTGCACCCGTCAATCGGTACATACGGCCCGAACCGCTGTCCGCGATCCACATGTACTTGCCATCAAAAGCCACCCCAAAGGGCGAAAAACCAGGGGTCACCACCGAGCGGGTGATTTCACCCACTTCATTATCAAAACGGTCCACCCGGCCCGTGTCCCGGTCTGTGATCCACACGAACCGCCCATCGTAGCACATGCCGCAGGGATGATTTCCCGGTGCGTCAAAAGCTTCTTCAACCATCAGGGTGTCAGGTTCGATGCGGTACAGGATGGAGCTGCCATCATCGGCATCACCACTGCTGAAAAGGAATTCGCCATCCCAGGCGAGGCCCCGGTCCAGCACCCCGGTGAAATCTTCCATCCGCAAAACTTCTCCCTCGCGGTCCTGGAAAACCATCAGCATTTCGCGATCACCAGATTCGCTCAGGCTGTCGGGAATATCATTGAGCACCACCAGAGTGTCGGGTCCCATCCAGGTCAGGCCGCTGATGGAGCCCACAGGGGGCAGCATAAGGGTGTCCATGCGGCTGAAAGAGACCACCACATTGGGCCCGAAGCCAGAATTGGAATCTTCGGCCATGGCTGCTGTGGTCAGCAAAAGGCTCAAAGTCACCAGCAGGATCGGGAGAAATTTATTCAAATGGCTGACTTTCATCGGCGATGCCTTTCCTTAACTATCAATTTGTGCATGTTTCGCTTCAGGAGCCTTTGAGCCGCTGGCGCTGCAGAGCCCCGGCCTGGTGCAACATTTCCTGTACTTTTTCCT
>JAOZJV010000793.1 GCA_029935695.1 Candidatus Krumholzibacteriia bacterium
CATGACCGGTGTCGGGTTTTGGACTGATTGAATGCCAATGCCCGCCACCGGAACCAGGGTTCCGTCTGGTCCCCGAAGCAACATGGTGATGGATTTTGCCCCTGCCATTTCCGCAATCAACTGCAAGACAATGGAGATGAGTCGGCGGGCATCGCCCTCTTCAATACTTTTGACATAAGCTTCGGGCAATGGCCCCAGCACAAGCACTTCCTTGGGAACCCGGAAGGTGAAAACAGATCCGCCGCCCAACCGTTGCCTCGCTTCCACATTCCCGCCGTGCAGGTTGATAATGTGGCGCACAATGGTCAGACCAAGGCCGGTGCCTTCCTGGTGAGAAGCTGTTTCACGGGACCGATAAAATTCACGGAATATGCGATGGATATCGTGCTGCGGAATACCAGGACCAGTGTCGGCGATGCGCACTTCCACAGATGATTCGGCTTCGGCCAGGGTCACGGTGATGCCCCCGCCTTCGGGAGTGAATTTTACGGCGTTGCCGATGAGATTGACCAGCACCTGCCGAATGAGATCAGCATCCACATTGGCCCGGGGAACATTGTCTCCGCATTCCAATACACAAGTCAGCTGTTTGGCGGCGATGGCCGGACGCAATGTCCGGATGGTTTCCTCCACCAGCGGTGCCAGATCATGGGGAGTTCCGCCCAGCAGACGGGCCCCGTATTCCATGCGTGAGAAATCCAAAATTCGGTTCACCATGCGCAGCAAACGCCCGGCTTCGGTTCGGATCACACCCAGAAATTCCGTGGCGTGAGGAAGCTGTTTTTCATTCACCTGTGTGAGCAAAGCGTCAGCGTAAGCGGTGATGGACGTCAACGGAGTTTTAAATTCGTGGGAGGCCATGCCCACGAACCGACCCTGCAGTCGGTTGAGTCGGGTCAGGGCCTGTTTCTCAGTCTTGAGCTGGCGTAATCCGCCATCCAGGGTGGCGACCTTCACCCAGAGTTCACACACTGTTTGCAGCCCTTGCTGCACCTGTATTACTTCCTGGGCCCACTCGGGATTTTTGTCCAGGGAACCGTTAAAAACCAGAGAGACGACGATGGCGCTCTGCTTACTGACTTGAATTTCAAACCGGGCCCAGTCGCCCCTTTTTTTGCGCCAGGATTTGGATTGAGAGTAAGCCACCAGTGAGCTTTCCACAGGAGGCTCTCCGTTGCCCCACTCCAGGGGATTATCATCCGCCAGTGAAGGCCACTGCTGAGGCAATTCCATCCACTGTGTCGAGTTGCAAGCACGCCCGCCCACCAGCAGATGATCACTGTGACGCATCCAGCCGGGATCCAGCAAAGGCGTCACTTCGGGATTGGCCGCGAAAGAAACTGCTTCCACATGGGGACAGGCCGCCAAAGCCTCCACCACGCCGTGAGCCAGGGCTTTCAGGTCGGGAGTTCCCGGGTCATCATGCAGACTGCCCAGCACGCGACTGAGGGCATTGTCTGCCAGATCTGTGTTGAATTGTGTGCTGGTCGTGGGCATGCGAACCCTTCGGTCAGGAGTTGTTTTCGTCGGTGCTGTCAGTGCTTGAAGCTGAAGCAACAATTAGTTCTTTTTCGC
The DNA here is from genome assembly GCA_029935695.1 of Candidatus Krumholzibacteriia bacterium. GTDB lineage: Bacteria > Krumholzibacteriota > Krumholzibacteriia > LZORAL124-64-63 > LZORAL124-64-63 > LZORAL124-64-63. The sequence continues at coordinate 1,576 of JAOZJV010000793.1, forward strand.
CACCGCTGGTCCGGCGTTCCACCACCAGGACACTGCTCTTCATGGTCTTGCCATAACGCTTGAGTTCGGCCATGGTGTCACTCAATTGGGCCGGATGCAGAAAACGATGCTTGGCGTCGGCCACCAGGGCCACCGTCAGAGTGATAAAGGGGAAGCGTTTGATTTCGCCACCCCCGCCTTCAACCAGTAAGAATCCCTTTTCCAC
>JAOZJV010000794.1 GCA_029935695.1 Candidatus Krumholzibacteriia bacterium
ATCAGTCCACAATGGCCGGCAGTTTGATGAACAATTTGAAACGATTGGACCTGGGCACCCTGGAGGCCTCCAGCCTGACCCAGGCAGAAAAACTGATCAGCCAAAACCCATCGGTGGATTTGATTTTCCTGGCACTGGATCTACCCCAGGGCTCAGGTCTTCAAAATGCTGCGAGGCTGGCAAAACTGGCGGGCCTGAATGAATCAAAGGTCGTCATGGTGGCTCCTGATATGACCGGTTTGCCCACGGGTTCAGAAGAAAAAAACCTGGTGCAGCATTTCATCAACTGCCCGATTCACTTCCGGTCAGTTTACGATACAGTCCAACAATGCCTCCTGCCGGAACCCTCTCAGATAGCCGGCCATGCCGCCGGCCACTGCACAACCGCCGCCGAAGACAGCCAGTGGCGTGAACATTTGGCTATCCTTCTGGTGGATGATAACCTCATCAACCGCAAAGTTGCTCTTGGTGTTCTGAAAAAACTGGGGATGACGGCCGATACAGCCTGCGATGGCCTTGAAGCAGTGGCTGCCTTCAATGAAGGAAATTATGATCTTATTCTCATGGACTGCATGATGCCCGGCATGGACGGCTACGAAGCCACCCGGAATATCCGCGAACTGGAAAATAACGAAACCCACATCCCGATCATTGCCATGACTGCCAATGCCATGGAAGGTGATCGTGAGCGCTGTCTGGATGCGGGAATGGACGATTACGTTGCCAAACCAGTGAAAGCCGATGTTCTGGAAAAGGCTATTCTTCGGCAATACCAAGCCTGGCTGCACCAAACACCCCTCATAACCTGAACACCCATCAACCGGCCGGTGTGATTTCTTCCCTGCCCAGAGGCATGGTCATGCAACGGCACCCGCCTCCCCCGCGCGCCAGCTCCGAGCCATCGATGGTCACCACACAGCGCCCGGTCTGGTCCAGATCCACCTTGCCGTCAATCACATCATTGGCTGCAACAATTTCGAATCCGGCCCTGGAAAGTTCAGCAGTGGTGTGCTGGTTCCGGCCGTAGCCAATGACCTGACCGGGACTGAGAGCAAAGAAGTTTGCGCCGCTGTGCCATTGCTCCCGCTCCTGGATCCACCGGTCACCGGGACCGCCGCAAACTACAGAGTTCATTTCCATGCCCAGTTTACCCAAAGCCGTCAGCAGGTTGTCCTCTTCCTGAATGGACACCACGGCGCCCCTGTCAATTTCCACATGCACCGTATCGAAGTGATGAGTTTCCAAAATCACCGGTTCAAACACCATGCAGCAGTTGGTATCCAGGAAGGTGAAGACCATATCCAGGTGGATGAAAGATTCCGGTGTGTGGGGCAATTGCTGGATAAGGATGTGTTGTTTGTAGCCCTGTTCCTTGATCCGATCGATAAGGAAATCCACCGCCTTGGCTGTGGTGCGCGCCCCAATACCGATGATTAGAATATCGGGCGACGCCACCAGAATATCGCCGCCTTCGATGGTGACCTCGACTCCCGCTGCCCCGAGGCGGGCCGGGTTCACGGTGCGGGCGTTGAATGCGGGATGATAATCAAAAATGGATTCTACAATGCGTGTTTCCCTGCCCCGCACGCGGTTGGCCATGCGCGAAATAAGAACCTTGTCCCGGATGGTCACTGCGGAATCCCGCGTGAAGAAGAAATTGTGCAGCGGGGGCAATGAGTAACGGTCACGACTGAGAAAACGGGACAGGTTATCTTTGACCAGGGGAACTCCTTCAATGAGAAGACGGGCCAGTTCGTCACTTTCAAGCTCCACCAGT
>JAOZJV010000795.1 GCA_029935695.1 Candidatus Krumholzibacteriia bacterium
TGCAAGTCTATCTAAAAGCCACAACACTCCTCTGCTTGACCCATCACACTCGCCGCAACATGGCCATAAGCAATTGAATCTCGTGTCGGTGTCGATGACTGAAAGCAAACAGCTGCCTGCACCGCAGTCGGGATGGTACTATGCTGGTAGTAAGCTTTTTCTTGCCACCAAGATAATTGCGATAATTTTCCCCGAAATGCAAAGAATAAATATCGCGGCTGGTAAGATCAATGAGATTAAAAAGTTGGTCGGGGTTGGATCCGAAAGGGATCCACAGTTTATCGAACCCGGAGTTCTTTCCTGCTTTGTTGTACAGAGAAATAGACAGGTTGGATGACACACTCACATACAGCGGTGTTTTAGGCTTACTGGTATGAATTATTCGTGTTGTTCTTTTGCCCCGGCGTTGAATTTTCCACTCCCCTCGGGCACCAATATTTAGGCGCTTCAATTCATCAACTATGCAATCGGTGGCGGCTGCAGTTGTTTCCGAAATCAAGTTATGCAGAATGTATTGAATTTGGGCAAGGTCTGCATGGCTTAGCATGGTTTTCATCCAGGTCAAAACCATTTTCAATTGTTTGACATCTCGATTGTCTGTTTCGGGAAGTTCAACGAGAATTTTCAGAATGTCATGGATCCATGAGAGTTTGATCCAGGCCCGGTCACATATTTTGGCGTCCCCATCTTCATGTTGGAATGGTGCTTCCCCCAGAAGAGTAAGGAAAACATATTCGACAACTTTGGCTCTGTGATACCTGGATTCGATCAACGCGAAATAGGATTCTAGCTGACCTTTCCTGTTGGTGGTGAATAATTTATTTTCAATTCCCACAAAAATGCCGTCTTTGCTGTCCAAATCGAGGAAGGCTACATCGCATAATGCGGATCCCCCGGCAATTGAGCTTTGCTTACTGTTGGCCAGGTAAAATTCCCGATAGACAGAAGAGTTTCCAAGGTTGAATTGAGACCACAAAGATCCTTTGGGTTGAGCTCTACCCAAACGCAAATATCTGGTTCGTTGAATGTAATTGTTAGAAATGTCTGATCTTTTTTCTGCAATAATTTTTAGAAATTGTTTTGCAAATGCAGTGCCGAATCCATGGGTTGCCCGGACGTCCAGAAGCCATGCCAGGTGGTCACTGAACCAGGTTTCATTCAAGGGGGCAATTTGTAACCGGGAGGGGAAAGAGGAAATGGACGAAACAGTACTCAAGTACTTCTCAAGATCTTTAACCACTTGCTTGCTCTCAGCAGTCTTTATTGTTGTCATTTTGGATCTTCCAATTGCTGATATCGACGAATCTGCACACCTCCTGGCTCATTACCAGTCATGCCAAATCCTTTTGCTTCCAGCATCTTGTTAATTTGACGAGATTCTTCAATGAATTCCTTTTCAAGACGCGCATCCTCAACAGGATCTTTGGACGAAATACGGAAGTCCGGTATTGCTTTCAGATATTCAGTTTGACCGTCCTCATAGATACGCACATGGCCGTCGTTGGTCATTCGGTGGGCTGAATAGTAGTCTAGATATTCACCTTTTTCATCAGAATCGAAAAGGAACCATATAGCCCATCCGGATTGGCAAATTTTTCCACGCTCGCGTTGGGCAACAGCGTCATTGGGAAGAATTATTTCCCAGGGTAGAAAAGATTCAGCAAAGATGAGTTTTATTTCTCCAAGGGGAGGATTCGGAACATCAGATCCATTTGCCATTTCGGGAAACAATGCCTGCAATGTTTCGGTTTTTCCCGGTTTCGGTAATTTTCGT
>JAOZJV010000796.1 GCA_029935695.1 Candidatus Krumholzibacteriia bacterium
CGGCCATGGCGATTGTTACAACCCTCGCCGCCTGGTTTTTTATTCATGAGCCACCGCCACCGCCTCGTAGCGCTCCAAGGCTGACCCGATTGACATCGTCAGGGGAAGGTAGCTTCACTGGTTTCAGCCTTACTTTTTCACCCAACGGAAAACAGCTGGCTTACGTCCAGAACGGAAATGTAATTTTCCGCGATTTGGAATCGGGTGAAACAAAAATTGAGATTCCAGCCATTCCGGATGAAAGATGGTGCTCCGCAGTTAGCTGGTTACCTTCCGGTGATGAAGTTATCCTTGAATATTTCATTACTGAAACTGAGGGCCGGTTGGTTCGGTTCAATCTTACCAACAAAACAGAAGAAGTTTTAAAACTCTACAAAGACAATACCAGCCCCATGGTTTCGCCTGACGGAACGAAAATCCTGTTCACTGGAGCCGATGAAAGAGCCTTGACTGTTTTTGATTTTCAAAGCGGAGCAATGGATACCGTTTTTGTTGCCGAACAAGGCGAATCCATGGGCACACCAGCCTGGGCACCAGACAGCGAACATGTTGTCTATGCCATTTTGAAAGAACCAAATAGGTTCCTCGAATGTGTCGACTTTTCAGGCAAACGAACAGTCCTGCTGGATGACGACCTCTTGCAGATTTCGCCTCTGGGACCAGTTCTTTGCTGGTTGCCAGATGGGCGGCTACTCTATCCCCGTTTTCGCAATTATTCTAATTCCGGAGTTGAAATCTGGTCATTGCCCACTAACATCACCCGCGCCAAAGCCACAGGCAAACCGGTCCTCGTACACTCAATGGCCAACAGGTCTTTAAAACAAATAACTTATTCCCCAGTGACCAATACCGTAGCTTTCTGCGCAAACCTCCGCAAACGTGATCTCGTTGTTTTTGATTTGGAAGATACCTTTCCCACTGTTCCCAATGTGCTTCAAACACGAGGCTGGCCTGCGCATCCGGTTGGCTGGATCAATGACGGTCAGTCTCTGGTTCTTTTTGAAACCAACAGCACCCAGAAAGCCCAGGCCGTCATCAGGGATATGGTCACTGATGAAACAGTTCCCCTGGATTGTTATCCACGCAATGCTCAGCCCCTCGGCCTGACCGCCAAGGGCAAACATCTGATCATTCAGGATGAAGGAAGAATTAAAGCCGTTGCCTTGGATTGCGGCCCGACAATTGACCTGGGTTTTGATGTCCCCTCGGTGCCTTATGGAGTCTGGGTTGCATGCTCTCGTGCGGAGTATGGAAAAAATTACCTTCTGATCAAAGAGAAAGATAAAATCTTCATCCATGAATTATCGCTGGAAAGCGGTGTGGGACCAAAGTTGACCACGATTCCCCTGGATGTACCCTCTCTGTACGCACAACACAATGCTGGCGCCGATCTCTCCCCTGATGGAACCCAACTGGCCATCACCGAATTCAAATCGGAAATCAAGTTGTTCAATTTTGCCACCGGCGAGACTTCCATTATTCCCACTGATTTGGGTACTATCCAATTTTTACACTGGTCCTGGGATGGGAAGTGGATCTATTTGTCCGGCCTGCTTGAAGAAGAACATCCCCGCTGGATGGCACGGGTTGATCCTAAAACAGGAACCAGTGAATTACTCTGGACTGCAGGAGAATCCACTATGGTGGTGTTTCCTTATGCCTCACCAGATGGCAAGTCTTTGGTGGCCCACCGGCTGCAAATGGGGAAAGATCTCTTTATGCTTGAAGGGCTTTGATCCCCCTGCAGTACCAGAGGGATCATGGCCACC
>JAOZJV010000797.1 GCA_029935695.1 Candidatus Krumholzibacteriia bacterium
CCGGAGGCAATCATACGAAAGAAAATCATTGGCGCTGTTGCGGATTTACATGAAAATCAGAACATGAATGAACGAATATCCAAATTTTACGATCTTTGCGCCTTCAGTGGTCACTGAAATACACACAACAACAAACCAGGAACAGAAAATGAAAACCAACACCATCGTCATCATCAACAACAACGGCATGGGCCAGGCCGACACCGAACTGACTCACAAACTTATTAAAGCATTTTTGAACATGCTGGATTTGGGAGAAAAACTGCCGACTGCCATCTGCTTCTACGCCGATGGTGTGAAGCTGACCACCGGTGGGTCGCCGGTTTTGGAGGAATTGCAATCCCTGGAGGAAAAAGGCGTATCGCTCATTGTGTGCACCACCTGCCTGAACCACTTCGAAATATTCGATGATCTGCAGGTCGGCACCGCTGGCGGTATGAAAGAAATTGTCGACGCCCAGTGGGAAGCCGGGAAGGTTATCACCCTGTGATCCGGTTTGTAGCGGTATCCTCAATGGCCCCGACAGAACAACCTGCCATTTTTGGCGTATAATTGAACTTTTTCCGTGTTTTAAGCCATTTTTGGCACTTTATTTAAATTTCACCTATTGACTTAACACGTCAACCCTGTCATATTAACCTTAGATATAAAGGTTAAACAGACAAAGGTGGCAGTTTATGAACTTCCAGCACGGCATTTCCGATGATGCGGCACTCAAAGAACTTGGCCTCCGCATTGCCCAGTACCGTTTAAATCGCAATCTGACCCAAAGTGTTTTGGCCGAGGAAGCTGGTGTTTCCTTGCGAACACTTCACCGGGTGGAGCATGGAGAGTCGACACATCTCACCAATATGATCCGAATATTGCGAGCCCTGCACTTACTTGAGAACCTTGATTCCCTCATACCCGAGCCCGCAATCAGCCCCATTCAACAGGTGAAAATGCAGGGGAAAAAACGCCAGCGCGCCTCCTCTCCCCCTGAAGAACCGGAACAAAATTCGCCCTGGTCCTGGGGAGATGAAAAATGACTGTTGCTGAAATACAACTCTGGGACAAGACCATTGGAGCTGTGGCCTGGAATCAGGAAACCCAGCTCGGCCATTTTGAATACGATCCGGCTTTCCAAAACAGCGGGATTGAAATTGCCCCTTTGACGATGCCTCTGTCCGACCGGATTTTTTCCTTCCCCGCTTTGCCCCGCCATACTTTCCATGGACTTCCCGGTCTGTTGGCCGATTCCCTGCCCGATGATTTTGGCAACGCCCTCATCGAAGCCTGGTTGGTCAAGGAAGGACGAAGCCCAGGAGATTTTAATCCTGTGCAGCGCCTTTGTTATACTGGCGGCAGAGGGATGGGGGCGTTGGAGTATTTTCCTGCCAAAGGGCCATCAGCCGAAAAATCAGAGTCTGTTGATGTGGCAGCCCTGGTTGAACTCGCCAGCGAAATATTAACCAAACGTCATCACCTTGAGGGCTCCTTTGAAGCTCTTGATCGGCAGAACTCTCTCCAAAAAATCCTGCGTGTGGGCACATCTGCAGGTGGAGCCAGGGCCAAGGCCATCATCGCCTGGAACCCGGCAACCAACGAGGTGCGCTCGGGGCAAATCGAAGCCGGACGGGGATTCACCTACTGGCTGTTGAAATTCGATGGCGTCACGGGCAACAAGGATAAGGAGCTTGAAGATCCGGCAGGCTACGGTCTCATTGAGTACGCTTATTACAAAATGGCTCTCGCGGCCGGAATCCACATGATGGATTGCCGGTTGCTC
>JAOZJV010000798.1 GCA_029935695.1 Candidatus Krumholzibacteriia bacterium
GAGCTTTCCTTCGATGGACGAGATGACCATGGTCGGGGTCTTAGTAGCGGTGTCTATTGGGCGCGCGTAAAAGGTACCGATTTTACTTTAAAAACGCGTTTGGTTTTGATAAAATAGACACTAGGAGACTAAAATGATAAAAAACTGGGTGTCGATTCTTGTATCTCTACTTTTTTTGGTCAGTTGGGTGTCGGCTCAATCTGCCACAATTTCCGTAATGCGTGATGGATCCGGGGACTATACCCGGATCCAGCCTGCTTTGGACGCGGTGGCTTCGGGGGATACCCTTTTGATTGGGCCAGGGGAGTATTTTGAATTCGAACAGTTTCAGTGGCCGGGTTACAGTTATGATGTGGATGTCTATGCCTTTATTCCTGTGGACCAATTGACGATTATTGGTTCTGGGGCTGATGAGACAGTTATTGGTCCTAGGGAATTTATTGGGAGTGGGGCGACTTACTCTCCAAAGGCCATGGTGATGGTTGGTGGAAGCAAACTCACTTTGAGAGATTTGACACTTCGGAATTGCTATGATGGATTGCATGCTGATGGTGTTCAAATTGATGTTGAGAATTGTCAGTTTCTGGAAAATGTGTATGGGCTAGTTTGGTTGGTGGACCAAGGGGGAAATGTGACCGATTGCATCTTTGATTCTTCGGTTGGAATTAGTCGCTTTGCTGCTCTGGTTATTGGCCAAGGAACAAGGGTTTCTTTTGAAGGATGTACATTTTTGAATAGCATGGTTTCGGCCGCCTTCCAGGGGGATTTATTTTTGGATGGGTGCAGTTCTCAAGGGTCACGTGAGGGAATAAACTTAGGAGGCAATCAATCCTCCCGCCTTTTCGTTTCCAACTGTCAAATCAATTCATCAAGGGTTTGTATTTTCGTTAATCAAGGCGGACCCTCTTGTACTGTGACAGACAGTGACCTCTCCGTTTCCACAGATTACCGTTGCGTCCACGTGACGGCCTTTTCTCGTTTCACCGCTTCGAACTCTTCTTTCTCTGGGGCAGGCGGAGAAGTATTTATTATAACAAACGCTTATGAAGTTTCGGTAAACGGTTGTCATGTTTTCAGCAACAATGGTAGGGCAGTTTCGGCTTCTTCCACTTTTGAAGAAGGGATCACTTACGATTTTCGGAACAATTTCTGGGGAACCGAAGATGCAGATGAAGTTGAGCAAATGATTTTTGATGGTGTAAATGTTCCTGGGAACTATGCAACTGTTCTGTATTCTCCCTACTCAGATGTCCCTGTCCCAACTGAAAAAACTACTCTGGACGGTTTGAAAGCATTTTACCGCTGACCAGCTTCTCTCTCAGAGAAAAATTCCCTTTTCCGTCCCACCTGGGGAGCCAAGTTTTTATGGGGAACTTTGGGATATACCAAGCGATTCTTTGGAGCCAAGGTGATACTTGGTCCTCAAGTGGAGGATCTTCTCGACATATTCAGGTGGGATCTTACGCGGGTGATTTTTAGGTATCGGCTTCTTGCGTAGAAGCCCTGCTTTACCGCTCTCGGCGTAGGCCTTCTTTCATTCGTAGAGCGATGATTTTGGCGCACCAAAAACCAGGCACGCTTTTCTGTTGTTCCCAATACCTTTGGCGTACTCCCAAACCCCCCATTTTCGATGAGCAGCCAGGGCGTTCTTGATTTCAATATTCATTGCACAGATCTCCTCCAATGTACTCTATCCTAGCATCTGAAGAGCTGCATATAGGAGAGCCGACCGAACCACCGGCAGTCCTACCGGCCCGGGCGCCACC
>JAOZJV010000235.1 GCA_029935695.1 Candidatus Krumholzibacteriia bacterium
ATACCAACCGTCCAAACCGGCATCCCACTGGGGATCGTAGTCAATTTCACTGGCACCGGATGTAAACGTGTATTGTGAACCGGTATAGTCATCCCGGACGCCATTGGCGATACCATTGATACCAATTTTAAAATCAGGATCGATCACGGAATCATCGTCATGATCCTTGGCCAGAGCCTTGAACACCACGTATGTGCGATCAGGAATTCGGGCACCCTGCTGGAACGGATAATGGGTGCCGGTGGGGTCATTCAACAGGGTGTAATACGGGTACGTGAAGGTATCAGGGTCGGCGCCCTCAGCATGAGCCCAGTCCCGGCCTTCAAGAATAATGGTCTGGGGATCGTGATTCACCACAAAGGTGAAATTTCTTAAATGGGTGGCCACTTCAACACCAGCCACATCAAGGGAATTGATCCGAACATTCACTTCGCCGCTTTCCAGTTCCATCCCAAAAGGATTGGAACTGCTGCTGGCGTCATTCTGGAAAAGCAGGCTGTTGATCTCTGCAAAATAGGAGAAACTGTCACCAGTGGACTCATTGAACAGCCGGGGGTGCCAGCAATCGGTGAATGCCGGCTGGCAGTTGCCACCCAAGGCTCCCGTTAATTGCCACTTGTAGCCATAAAGTCCATCATCAAAGGGATAAATGGTATCGACCCGGGCCAGGGCATCAAGGTCATACCCCAGAACATTGGGCGACTGCCCTTCCCAGTAAAGGTGATACGGCTTGCGATACCCCACGGTATCTGCAACCCCAAGGACCATGGCAATGGTATCGCCTGCTGAGATCTTAAAGAAGTCGATCGCCGGAGAGCCCAGGGTATTGCTGAAAAAGTGCAACCTTGCGGGTGTGCGGTCAAAATCCCCAAAATCATCCACGGCAACCATGTGGAAGGTCATATCAGCTGAGGGTGCGGTTCCCTGGTTGATCTGAAAATCAAAGATTGAGTCAGTTTTGGTGGTCCAGTGTGAGAATTCCAAATGAGTGATATCCAAAGCAGGATTGAAGCGGGCATCTTCTTCATCGTCTGCAGTATCTTCATTTTGCACGGAAGTATCCGTCACTGCCCATACAAATTTTTCCACCACACCATCTTCATCTCTGCCATACCAGAACATGTGGTAATGGTAATAACCACCACCACCTTCAAGAGGAGCTCCAATGAGGAAGGTTTCAGGGGCCCGATTGACAATCACGGCCTCCGGCTGGAATGCGCGGCAACCGGTGAAAAGCGTTAGTGCAACAAGGGCCATTGTAAGCAAAAGCCACCTGAAGGTATTGAGCCTGGTATTCATACTTTTGTGCGTCCCCTTGCAAGCGTCGTGACGACTTCAGGTTATTATCCGCCGTGGGTGGGCCTGGCGGCGGTTATCGCATTGACCCACAAGTAAAACGAAGGTCAAGCGAGCAGATGGGCTTTTTTCTGTCCAACCTCTGAAATATAGGGATTTGGGGCCGCTTGTGTCAACCTCAAGCTTGCAGGAAATCCATTAAGATTTCCCCCCGACAACAGGCTTTACCCCCATTGGCCCTGACAAAAGGAGCGACCCCGTAAAGGGGCCGCTCCCAAACAGCTGACGCTGAAGTATTCTCAGAAGAGAATTACTTCACCAGAGCCATCTTGCTGACCTGAACTTCACCAGCGGTGCGTGCTTCGTAGAAGTACACGCCGGAGGAGACGTTGGAGCCCTGCGAGTTGGTGCCGTCCCACATCACGTGGTCGGCGCCGGCAGCGCGAGCTTCATCGATCAGAGTTTTAACCAGTTCGCCACGCACGTTGTAGATCTTGAGAGTCAAATGTCCAGCCTTGGGCATGTTGAACTCGATCTTGGTGGTGGGGTTGAACGGGTTGGGGTAGTTCTTGGCGAAGAACTTGTCAGCGCCAGGAACGTCCGTGGGCACCCAACTGCTGCCATCAACCTGGAAGTATGCCAGGATCTCTTTCAGCACGTTAACACGAGTGGGCAGGCCATCACCAACAGGGTTGTTGGCGTCCGTGTAAAGGTACATGAAATCGTAAGGCATGGTGATGACGCGATCGTCGCCGACCACGTTCAAGGTAGCAGCCGAATAGCTGTAATCTGCCGCACCACTGGGGTTGGCAAAACGAGCCAGACGCTCGGCACCTTCGCCAGCAGCAACTGCATCAAAGGTGTTGATGCCGAAGCAGCCACCATATGCAACCCAGCTGGGAGTGGTGAAGAACACGCTGTTGCCATCTTCAGGAAGCACAACAGGAGTGGTCTGACCATTGATGAAGGGACGCACATCGTTGTCACTGACACTGATGTTCAGGATGTCATTCAGGAAGCCACTGGTCAAAGCACCGGCCTGAGCCAAATCGCTGGCCAATTCATCACCACAGAAGTAAGCATCGCGACCGACGCCAAAGGCGAACCAGTCAGTCATCAGCTGAATGTCACGGCTTGCATCGTTTTCGAAGTCACCGTTGGCAATGGTGTTCACGCCAAGGTCACCACAGGTGTACAGCAAGTCGGTGTAGTCTTTGATCTGCTCGTAGACAGCACGGCCACCAAGACCGGAGCCAACACCAGAGGAAGGACCATTGGTGTAATAGGCATCATAGTCCACGCCCATTTCCAGACCAAGGTTGTTAAAAGCGGTATACCATTCGTTCTCGCCGCCACGGTTGGCGAAATCGTTCCAGAACAGGATACCAGGATAGGAACCATCAGCATTCACTGTAGGCAGTGCATGCACCTGGAATCCAGTGTCGTAAGCAGTAGGATTGCTGAAGTCACCAAAGCCGTCAATGTTCACAGGCAGGTTTGCTGTCTGGGCATCTGCGTGGTTGACTTCATCAGTAGCTTCGAAGTAGTAATGCAGAACATCACCGGGGAACAGGAATCCGCTATCAGGCAGATCGTAGGAGAACGTGGTGGTGGTACCAATCTGGATGGCATCAACAGAACCAGTGGCTCCCCAGTCAGCGTCACGAACACTGTCAAAGACAGGGTTGCGATACATGCTGTAAACCAGACGGTTAGTAGTCAGGGCACCACCAACACGCACGGAGGCAACATCACAGAGGATGGAGTCACGAGGCACGTTGTGCTCTTCGCCACCAGCAGCACTGCTCATGGCACCATCGAAACGAACGTTGTTCACAGCGAGGTCGCTGAAGTCAACTGCTTCGCCGATTTCGGTGAAGTTATCCTGAGCAATATCGATTTCGCGGGTAGACATGCCAGGACCATATGCGGTGTAGGCAGTGAAACGCACGTTATCGAAATAAGGAGCGGGGTAACCATCGTTACCGTCCCAGCCCCACTGGTAACCAAGCTCGTTGATGACCAACTGAACCTGGGCATGGGTTGCACCGGGTTCCATGAGATCGGTGACAACGTCGCCGGCACGGACATAGTCCGGTCCGCCATAATACACGAAGTTACGGTCCAACCATGCTTGGTTTTCAATGGGATCTTCAATGTTGTCGGCGGTGGAACGCACGTTCCACTGGTAGAAGATACCAGGAGCATCATCGGTAAGGTCTTCATGACGATACACACCGAAAGTCAGCTGAGCACCGGTGTACTCGGAACCAGGCCATGTCAGGACAGGAGACACAACGTTGGTCAGCATGTGACCATCAACGGTGGCGCCACCGGTGGTGTTCACGATGTAGCCGCCGGGGCCGTAGCACCATTCCTGGCAATAGCTGGGTCCAACGTCGGGAACCTGGTTACCATCATCAATGAAAGCAACCTGGGCCGTGTAGTTGGTGTTACAGGGATCGACGTCTTCCAGACCAACCCAGAGGTTGGAGAAATCGCCAACACCCAGAGGGTAAGCAGGAGTGAAATCGCCAAATGTGCCGTCTTCGAAGTCGGTAGAGACATCGTAGCCACCATTTGTGCAAGTCACGTGAAGATCATCCACCTGGCAAGCACCGTCGCCCCAGTAGGAGCAATCTTCATCAGACCAGCCACCATCACTGGTGACGACGATCTGGAAGGAAACTTCGTCGCTGTCCATGCCAACATAGTCGGCAGCGGCATAAGCGAGGGAGAAGTTGAAGCTTTCAGCAAGATGGATACCGTCATTCACAGCCTGGACCACAGGGCCGTCAGCTGTGTCAAAACGGAAAGTCGTGTAATCATAACCGGGCTCGGTGTTACTGTTGAACACACCGGAGACAGCCATGGTACAACCGGCGCCGGCATCGGCAACCACATAGTTGAACTGAAGAATGTCGTTCCAGTTATTACCATAACCACCGACAGGATCTTCAAGGTCACAAGCGTCAAAGCTGATATCGCCACACCAGGCAGCAAGGTTACCTGCGCCACCAGGAAGGTTGGAAGCAGCGTAATCGCTTACTTGCCAGTGAGTATCAGTAGGTTGGGTCACATCGTAGTGAGTCCAGCCGTTCCAGGCAGGGTTTCCACCAGCATCTTCAAACTGACCGTTGACCTGGGCACCACTGCCGTAAGGACCGATCAGGAAAATGGTGTCACGACCGGATTTTGCGAAATCAGCATTGCCACCGTGGAACACACCGTCATGGCCAAGAGCACGCTGAGGAAGTTCCCCAGCAAATGCATTCATAGCAAAAACGAGAGTGAGCGCGAGGCAAGCGAACATAGTGAATCTTTTCATCTTTTTCCCCCCATCGTTGAACAAGTCAACACATGGTTAGGCGAACGATTGCTGTGCCGCATAGCGTGATTCATTTAGCGAGCAAGCACAGATAGTGGGCGACAAAAGGTTCCCGGGTGCATGTCCTGCGCAGCAAGCTGCGCTCTGAGCGAGACCTCCTTAAAAAGCTGCAGACCTAGGTAACGAGCGAACAAGGTGTCAAGTGAACTATTGGATTGTTGAGTGGAATACTCGGTCAACGCACCTCAAGGGATGGGAACAGTTTGTCTTTGAGTCGCTGCATTACTGTATGAGAAAAGTCCATTCCAGTCAATAGTGTTTATCAAAAAAGAGTGATTCAGCAAAAACCGGCCACTTTCGATGAAAATGGCCGGTTTATCAAATTTCAGAAAAAATCAGTTTATTTTTCTGCGGCGGCCACTTCCGCGAAATCAGCATAACGGGCAAATAACCCCTGGATTTCTCGGAGGAAAGCATGCCTCAGGGATTTCAGCTCCTGATCTTCGGCATTGACCCGCACTTTTTCGAAATATTCATCGATGGCCGGCCCAAGCCCGGAAAGCAAGGCAAACACCTGATCATAGTCGTGTGCAGCCTCAGACTCGGTGAGCCCTGCCGCAACCGTAGACACCTTCTGAAGCAGCTGCAACTCCACCGGATCGGGCATTTGTTGGAAATCTTCGCCGCCGGACCCACTGCCGCCGTTGCTCCAACGCTCCAGACAGTCATTCAGCTCAGAAAACTCAAGCACCCCTCCCTTGAGAATATTCCGGCACCTCTTGAATCCGGTAGCCAGCAGCTGAAAATCATCCCGGTCACGATAATTGGTCAGGGCATCCACCCAGTCCAGGGCATCGACGGGATCTCGCCAACGCACGGGAATAACGGCCCGCACCACATCGGCATCACGTTCCTGATTTTCCATGAAAAATCCGGAAAGGCGGGTTTTCACGAATTCACGGATTCCAGCGCCCGCTTCCGCCGAATCCTGGTCTTTGGCATAGATTGCCACCTGCCCCAGGGCATATTCCAAGGCAAGTTCCAGATTAATATGAACTTTTTCAGCCAGCAGGATCCGCAAAATGGCCAACACATGCCTGCGCAGGGCATACGGATCCTTTGCACCCGTGGGCACAAAGCCCGCCAGCCAGCAACCTGCCACATTGTCAAGACGATCGGCCACCGAAAGAATGGCACTGATTCTCTGAGCGGGCAGATCGCTCACCGCAGACCGGGGCAGGAAATGTTCTTCAATGGCCTTGCACACATCATCCGGTTCGCCAGCCAAAGCGGCATACCGCGCGCCGATGAAGCCCTCCAGCTTGGTGAACTCCTTGCCATCCTTGATCATTTCGCTGACCAGATCGCTCTTGCAAATCATGGCAGCCCTGTCCAGAGCACCTTTTTGCTCCACCGCACCAGCCATGCCATTGTTCCAAAGCCAATGACTCAGTCCGGAAATACGCCGGGTTTTATCCAGCACACTGCCAAATCCTTCCAACCAGGTCACAGTGCCCAGCATCTCTGTTCTTTCATCAGGAGTTTTTTTCT
>JAOZJV010000236.1 GCA_029935695.1 Candidatus Krumholzibacteriia bacterium
GGCCCAATCGGTTTCACCTTTCAGCAAAATGGTCTCCGGATCATAATTCACAACGAAGGAGAAATCCTGTTGGTCGGCCTGGGTGATTTCTGTCCCGGCAATGTCCCGGCTGGTGAAACGCATTTCAAACTCACCACTGTCCAGCACCCTGCTCCAGGGGTCAAAACCCGACCCGTCGTTCTGGAAAAGAAAATCATCTCTCTCATGGAAGAAGGAGAAGCTGTCGCCGGTGGCCTCGTTGAATAATCGCGGGTGCCAGCAGTCGGAAATTTCAGGGTCGCAGTTGTCTTCCATGAGGCGCCATTTGTAACCCATGATGCCGTCATCGTAAGGAAAGACAGTGTCCATCTGGTCGATCACCATGCCAGGCAGGCCATCCAGAACGGGAGTGCTTGCGCGCCATAGCAGATGCAGAGGTTGTTTGAAACCCACCGTATCGGGCACAGACGTGGACATGGCTAAAGTATCTCCACCGACAATACGAAAATAGGCCATTTCAGGATATGGCGAGACATCGGTGGCGAAGATTCTCACCCGGCAGTTTTCTCCGGCATATTGGCCCAGATCAACTGCCGCATTCCACTCAATGTTCAGGCCTGATCCGGAGTAGACCATGGGGCCAACATCCCCGGACACGGTTTGGCATAAAATGCTCCAGGTGTTTCCCCCATCCAGTGATGCCACCGCGCTGATATACATGGCATCGCCATCATCATCCTGCAGATCGTAGGTGATACCGATATTGGTTGTGCCGGCCACCTGCTGCACCTGGATATTGCTCACTGCAGGTATCGCAGCCCAGCTGAAGGATGCGCTCAGCAGCAGGATAAGAGCCATGGCTGCCACCGGTTTCGACGGCATGCCACCAATATATTTTCCCCATTGGATTCTCATGATAATTCCCCTTTTAAAACAAAATTACTTGATCAAAGTCATGCGTTGGCTGGCAGAAAATGAGCCGGCTTTAAGCCGGTACAGATAGACGCCGCCGGCCACACTTTGTCCGGTGTTGTCGCGTCCATTCCATACTGCTTCATGGGAACCGGCGGCCAGCAACTGGCCTGCCTCCAGGGTTCTGACCAGACTGCCTTTGAGGTCATAAACAGCCAGGTGCGCCTGAGCAGGTTGGGCCAGTCGAAACTTGATCGTTGTGCGGGGATTGAAAGGGTTGGGGTGGCATGGAGAGAGAGTGCTCACCAGAGGAATCACGGGAAGATCATCAACTGCGCTGATGCCGATGGTGTTGATGGAGAAAATTCCCGAATCCTGGTAGCCGGTTTCAGCGCCGGCAGTTCCGGAAAACAACAAAGTGATCCCCAGAATTGTCAGCACAGAAACGATTTTCCGTTTGGTTGAAAACATGGCAAGGCCTTTCGTTTGCCCTAAAAAGCCAATGCCCCTGCACACCCCTTGGTCTTGGTGTCATGACCTCAGCTTATGGATTTTTTTTGATTCAGGCAAAAAGAATTTTCATCCGGGCCCCGGAAAATCTCTGCGCCCCCATCCTTAAACCAGATTCCATCCCAACAGGTAAGCCGTAGCCTGAGTGGCAATGGCAGCCAGAATTCCAGCGCCGATATCATCCAACATGATACCCAGACCACCACCCAGTTTTTCAAGTTTGCGCACACCCAGAGGTTTGAGGATGTCAAAGAATCGGAACCAGAAAAATCCGGCAATCCAACCGGCCAACCCGGCATTCAAGGCGAAGTATGTCACCAGCATACCGGCCACTTCGTCGATGACCACCAGAGAAGGATCTTCACCGTGGATCTGTTCCAGCCTGGTAGCGATGGGAATACCAATCAAAGTCACAGCCACCAGCATCGCCCCTTGCAGCCACAAGGGAATGGGCCCGATAAAGGTCCAGCTCAACCACCACAAGGCAGTGACTCCGGCACTGGCCACCGTGGCCGGAGCGATGGGTGCAAAGCCTGTCCAGAAGAAGGTGCCGAGGGCGTACAGCAATGGGCGAGGCATGCGGTCCATGATTGGCCTTTCAAGGGAAACGAAACGTGTAAGAAAAAGAGGATCTAATATATAGCATGGATTGGGGCATGGGTAGTGCATTCCCCCAGGGGGCATCAGCCCATGAAAAACGCTCCCCGAATTTTTTCAGGAAGCGCCAATTCAAAACAAATTTTTGGAGACTTAGCTTGGCACTGTCTGCAATTGCCTCAGCACCTGCTTGGCCACACATTTCAGAGTGTCAAAAACACCATCTCCATTGACAGCCATGGCCTCAAAATGTTCAAACCCCTCAGGGTTCAATTCTTCCACCAGTTCATTCACGGGGATGGCGTCAGGCATGTCGCGTTTGTTCCATTGCATCACAAAAGGAATCTCTTTCAAATCCAGATCATATTCCTTCAGGTTGTCGTGCAGGTTATAGAGGGCCTCGATGTTGGCATCGAAACGGGATTCGCTGCTGTCGGCCACAAAAACCAAACCGTCAACGCCACGCAGGATCAACTTCCGGCTGGCATTGTAATAGACCTGGCCGGGAACCGTGTAAAGATGAAAACGTGTCTTGAATCCTTTGACCTCGCCCAATTCCAGAGGCAGAAAGTCGAAGAACAAAGTGCGGTCCATCTCCGTGGCCAAAGTCACAAGTTTGCCTTTGGTTTCGGGGGCCAGCTTCTCGTAGATGTACTGGATGTTGGTCGTTTTACCACCAAGACCTGGACCGTAATACACGATCTTGCAGTTGATCTCGCGAGATGAGTAATTAATCAGCGACACGGCTTACCCTTTCAATTGGCGGACTTTCCGCCTTGCAGGATTCAATCCCAACTAATCTACAAACAGACTGTCGATTTCAGCTTCAACCTCACGGGTGAAACCATCATCGAACGCGTCGTATTCTTCGTTCCGGTACTCCAGTTTTTCAAACAATTTTGCAATGATCACATCAAGTTCCTCCACAGCCCGCTTGACCCGCAAACGAACAAGACCCAAGGTGGTGCTGCGGTCAAACAGGACCACCAGAACCACGCCCTGGCCTATCTTGCCCAGGTACATGCTGTCCTTGGCCCCTTGATGGTAGAGGGTGCTGAAATCTTTTTCGCCAATGAGTTTTGCCAGTTGGTAATTTGCTTCGAAATCGGCGGCGCAAAGAGAAGAGAAGCTGGTCAGGTCGAATTCCACATCCGGGCCACATTGGCTGATCAATTGACCAGTTCGATCGATGAGAATCACATTGCGGCACTGGCTGCTTTTAAGCAGGTCTTCCAGGACGTTGTTGATCGCCCAATAATCTTCTTCGAAGATGGCCCATTCTGCTCGAACCATGAATAACTCCCTGCCGGGTTTTGCGGCAGCTGGTGACACTCGGATTGACGTTCTCTAAAAGATTATCGTCCGCCCGGCCCACCACTTGATGAAATATTCCATCAAGAATTAAAAAGTTCGGCGCCCCATGAATGCGCGCTGCAGAGTGACCTCATCGGTGTAGGCCAGAGCGCCCCCCACAGGGATCCCCGTGGCCAAGCGGGTCATGGAGACAGAACCACCTTCGAGCATCTGCTGCATGTAAAGGGCCGTGGTTTCACCCTCCACGCTGGAGTCCAGGGCGATGATCACCTCTTTCACACCATCGGTGCGGATTCGTTCCGCCAACCGCTCAAAAGGCAGATCGCCGGCGCGCACCCCATCCAAAGGAGACAGCAGACGGCCGAGGACAAAATACCGTCCCTGAAAAAAACCTGCTTTTTCAAAAGGCAGAATATCAACGGGGCTGGCCACGATGCACAACTGGGAAGGGTCGCGACGATCACTGCTGCAAATCCGGCAGGGATCAGGTTCGGTGATGGCTCCGCAGTTGCTGCAGTTGGTCACCTTTTCACCGGCCTCGGAGGCAGCGGACAGCAAATCTTCGGCGGCAGCTTCTTCAGCAATAAGATGCAGGGCAATGCGGGTGGCGGATTTGCGTCCCAATCCCGGCAGGCGGCTGAGACTGCGCACCAGACGTTCGAGGGCGGGTGATTGAAATTCCCCGCCCTCGTTAGTCTCAAACGATCGGCTCATGGATCAACCCATACCGGGAATGTTCATACCACCGGTGACGCTGCCCATGTCTTTTTCAACCATGGCATCCACCAGCCGGGCGGCTTCGTTCACGGCCGAGGCCACCAGGTCCTGCAGGAATTCCACATCCTCGGGATCCACACATTCGGGAGAGATGACCAGATTGGTGACCTTATGTTTCCCGTTCATGGTGACTTTGACCTGGCCGCCGCCAACCTCGGCGGTCACCTCTTTACCTTCCAGTTCCTTCTGGGTTTTTTCCATTTTGGCCTGCATCTGCTGGGCCTGTTTCATCAGGGCGCGCATATCCATGGTGCTTCGGTCCTTTCAAGAGCCACAACGGGCTCTCTTTAGTTTTTATCTTTGGTCCATTGATCACGATCATCGGCGGGCAGTGGTTTACCACCCAGAGTATCCACAAGATCACCGAGAGTAGCATCGGTGGCGCATGCTTTGTTCAACTCTTCCACAGCTGTGGGAGCCACTTCACGGCGGATATCCTCTTTGACTTCATGGGCCTGTCCCTGGCTGCCCAACAGCAGCTCCACCTTGATGGGCCGGCCAAACTGATTGCCGGCTGCTTTTTCCAATTCAGGAATATCAGCCTTGATCATGTTGACCTTGAACTTCTTGTCTTCATCAAAAGCAATGGTCATGCGCCCGGAATCTGCTTCCAGGGAAGGCAGTCCTTCCATCAGGCAGGCCGCCAGGGCAGGCTTGATGCTCATCAGGTTGTTGATCAACTGGGTCCAGCCAGGCACGGTGTCGCCTGCCGCTGGAACAACCGTAGCCGCAACTGGACGAGGCTTGGAAGCTGCCGCAGGCTGGGCTGGCCGGGCCTGCACCCCGGAGCCGGGACCTGAACTGGAAACCGATCGGGGAGCTGGGGCGGCAAAACGCCCACCGCCTCCGCCACCGCCGGCTGCCGAAGCAGCTCCACCAAGGGCCTCCAGCCGGTTGGCCAGATCAGACAGCAAAACCCTGGATTCAAAGCGGCAATACTCAACCAAAGAGGCTTCCAGCATAATACGTGGCTGGGTGCTGCGGTGAATTCGCTCAAAATGTCGAGCCGAACGATCAATCAACGCCAGCAGATCCTGCTCTGAAAAATTAGCGGCCTGCACACCAAGTTGCTGCACCTGCTCATCGGGCAGATCCACCATGCCTGCCAGTTCCCTGTCTATTTTCAGCAGCATAAGATTGCGGAAATTGCTCACCACACCCCTTGCAAAGGCATCCAGGCTTTGACCCGCACTGCTGATGTCTTCCACCAGCCGCAGGGCCCGGGCGGCATCTTTGCTGATGATGGCTTCGTTCAGCTCCACAAAAAGCTGCGAGCGCACCAGTCCAAAAGCTGACACCACTGTATCTTCGGAAATGGTCCCGTCACACCCGGCAATCACCTGATCCAATAAACTCAACCCATCGCGCACACTGCCCTCGGCCAAACTCACCAAAAGGCGCAACCCGCTCTCTTCGAGGGTGATGCCCTCGGCCTCGGCAATACGCACCATGTGAGCACTCAATTCATCCCGGGTCAGCAACCGAAAATCAAAGCGCTGGCAGCGGGAAAGAATAGTGCGCGGAATTTTGTTGGGCTCGGTGGTGGCAAAAAAGAAAAACACCCGCTTGGGAGGCTCTTCCAAAATTTTCAACAGGGCATTAAAAGCCCCTTTGGAAAGCATATGAACTTCATCAATAATAAAAACCCGGCTGCTGCCCTCGCTCGGCGAGTACTGCGCCATCTCTTTAAGCTCACGGATATTATCCACACCCGTGTTACTGGCTGCATCAATTTCCAGAACATCCAGATAACTGCCCTTGGCAATGGCCACACAGGTCTCGCAAGTCCCGCAAGGATCCCCCTCCCGATTGGTCTGGCAATTAATAGCCTTAGCCAACAACCGTGCAACGGTCGTCTTCCCACACCCCCGAGGCCCACTGAACAGATAAGCATGACTCAACTTATCCTTAGCCAAAGCAGCCCGCAAAGTCCCCGTAACATGGGTTTGCCCCACAACCGCATCAAACGTCTCCGGCCGATACTTCCGAGCAATAGCTTGATAAGACATACAACCCTTCCAATAACTACAACCACTAACTTGGGGGGGGGGGGGGGGGGGGGGGGGGGGGGGGGGG
>JAOZJV010000237.1 GCA_029935695.1 Candidatus Krumholzibacteriia bacterium
TGCTTTTTTGACGCACCACACCTACCGGGAAGTATCACTCTCAAGCAGGGTGGTTATCATGGATTGTACAGAACAGACGCCTCAACAATGAGAGGCGTCTGTCCAAAAGCGGTGTTATTTTAACAGATACGGAACTTTGTTGCAAGCAAAACTCCGAAATAAGACTAAATTAGCACTATTTCCCTTCAATGCTGACCAATTCGACCTCAAAAATCAGGTTGGCATTGGGTGGAATGCGGTTTCCACTGCCCCGGGATCCGTAGCCCATGCTTGAAGGGATGATGAGATTGGCTTTCTGGCCAACCTTCATGCCCTTAAGGCCCTGGTCCCACCCCTGAATCACTTGTCCGGCTCCAAGAGTGAACTTGAATGGCCGGCCGGTGTTGGCCGAAGAGTCAAACTGGCCACCTTTGGCTCCGTCTTCCCACAACCAACCCGTGTAATGCACATTCACCTGGTCGCCCAGTTCAGCCACGGCACCGGTACCCTCCACAAGGGTTTCAATCTGCACCTTGGGAAGACTGACCATTTCCACATCGAAAAACAGCGTAGTGCTTGGGGGAATTACAGGAGGACGACCGGCTTCGCCGTATCCCATGGCTGGCTCAATCAGCAACGAGCGCTTGCCGCCAATGCCCATGCCCACCAGGCCTTTGTCCCAACCGGGAATCACCAGGCTCATGCCCAGCGGGAAAGCAATGGGTGAACCACGGTCAACCGAGCTGTCAAACTTTTTGCCTTTGCCCAGGACGCCATTTTCATCCGCTTCCCACAACCAACCCGTGTAGTGAACTTCAACAAAATCGCTGGGACCACAGATGGCTCCCTGACCCAAAGTG
Organism: Candidatus Krumholzibacteriia bacterium; assembly: GCA_029935695.1. Lineage (GTDB taxonomy): Bacteria > Krumholzibacteriota > Krumholzibacteriia > LZORAL124-64-63 > LZORAL124-64-63 > LZORAL124-64-63. The sequence goes on from JAOZJV010000237.1 coordinate 840, forward strand.
GAATCCACATAACTGAGACCGGGTTCAATGACAACCCAGGAGGTTTCTTCGACAGTTTCTTTACAACCGACCATCAGCAGGGTGCTGCCCAGCAGTACGGCCAGAGCGATCATTGCGATTTTACGCATGAAAAGTCCTCTCTTGAACAACAAGCAAAAAAATAGAACGACTTCAGTGTCGATCACAGACAATTTCGTACAAAAAACTCCGCTTTTCAAGAATCAGCTGAAATATTACTGCAACTTTCCTTGGTTCAGCGTGTGCCTCTGTGTCCAATGTGCACAACTATTGGATCATTCATCTACCATTGTGAGCGATGGTCGTCAGGATCAAATGGAATCTCCATTCGCCTGATCAAGTTTGTTGTTTTTGATGGAATTGCCCAAAGCCAGCGCACAGCCAAATACAAAATACAGAAGCATTTCAACTTCATCATCAGTTTGATAGACCTGGAAAATTCCGGCAGTGCAGATCCCCAACTGGATGGCCACTCCGGCCAGCCCAACCCAGGCATACTGCCCTCCGTTTTTCCAAAGCCGCCACAGTAAAATTGACACTACGGCAATGAGCACCAGGGCAATCACCAGTCCCAACAATCCGCCATTGACCCCATGCATGAGAAAATCATTATGAGAATGAGCCCGGGTGTTGTAAAAACCATCCACTTCATATGTTTCCATCATGCTGCCAAAATTTCCCGGTCCAAAACCCAACAATGGGCGGGCCTTGATGGCATTCCAGGAGCTTTCCCAAAGATTCAACCTGGTGGCATTGCGGTGCAACGAAAGACCCCTGATAAAATGATCATGCAGGGACGGAATGGAAAAAACCGCCAGAAAAGACAGCGGCAAAAAACCAAACCCAATGACCCGGCGCCATCCCCTCAAGGCAAACATGAGCACCACACTGCCAGCGATCACACCCAACAGTGGACTTCGGGCATGGGACCAAAGCAGGGCCACCATTAACAAGGTGGCCCCCAATCCCCAGAAGGCTTTTTGCTTCATCCCGGTTTCAGTGATAAACAGAGACAGGCAAAGGAGCAAATAGATGAGCAACTGCCCGCCATAGCTCAACTTATGTCCAAAAAACCCAACAACTTCATTGTGTCCGAATTCTGTCATGAGCGAACGATCACGCACAGGATCCACACCGCTGAAATGCTGCCAGATGGCATACATTCCCGTGAGAAAGGCAAAGAACAAGGACACCTTCAATACTCTGACCACGTGGGTGTAGTGAGTTCCAACGACCAGAGGAACAGCCACCAGGAGGGTTTTCAGCCATAATTCCTCGACCCATTTATGCCAATGGGCACTGTAGGGTGCCGAAAAAACCGTCGAGAGGGCGTAAGCCAGCATAAAGGCAAGCAAAGCCCGGAAAACCGGCAGAGAAATTTGTTTTTTTGCCTGGGAATCAACCACACACAGAACAAGGGCCACGAGCAGGATTAATCCAACACCAACACCACCGGCACTGACCGATACGGGAAGGACGGCCGCCAACAAATAGAGGGGCAAAACCCGCAACAGTTCCAACTTTTTGGGCATTTCTCTCTTCTTGAGTGGAGGAACAAAGGAAGTTGTGGGGGAAATATACAGGCTTCAGGTAAAATCTGTAAAGCCGGGAAGTGAATCTTGACGCTCTTCGCCTCGACAACTAAAGTTCTGCCTCACGAAAGGAATTCAACATGCGCGGTACGCGAGGCGTACTTCACAACCTCAGTATTCTGACAACCGGACAAGTGGCCAGCCAACTCCTCAATGTGTGGGCCCTTGTCTTTTTGGCGGACAAGCTCGGCGCCCATTGGTTTGGCGTTGTTCAAATTGGCGTATCGGTCATGGCCTATTGTCTGATCACCGCCGAGTGGGGCATGATGTCTCTGGGAACACGTGAGGTCTCACGGCTGAATGGCCTGGCGGAAATAAAAACCTATGCCCGCACTCATCTGGGCATCATGTCGATTCAGGCTGTGGCTGTTGCTCTGCTTGGGATTGTATTATTGCCAAAACTTCCTTTCTTCCGGGAAGATCCTTTTATTTTCATGGCGTATCTGCTGGCTGTCTTTCCACAGATCTTCATGCTCAGTTGGGTGGCCACCGGCATGGAACGCATGACCTGGGTCAGTGCTGCCAAAACAGGCCGGTCCCTGTTTTATGCCCTGTTTGTTCTTCTGCTTTGGCTGCCGCTTCAGAAATGGACCGGACTGCCCGCTCAGCAGCTGGTTCCGATCATGTTTATTTCAGCCATGATTCTGGGAAACCTGGTCATTGGCATTCCCCTGGCCCAATGGTTTAATGGCCCCTTGCTGCCAGCCTGGTCTTCCAAATCCGAGGTCAAACGCCGGTGGAAAGAATCTATCCCCATTGGTTCGACTATTCTGGTTCTCCGGGTTCTGCTGAATATCGACATCATTATGCTGGGAGTGCGCTCCACGGCCACCGAAGCTGGAAACTATGCAGCCGCATCCCGCATAGTCTTTTTGATTGTTGTCATTGTGGAGATTCTTTGGTCTGCCCTGCTTCCCCGCTTGAGCAGATTGCACAAACTTACCCCTGAAAAATTTGATGGGTCCTTCAACTTGTATTTGGGTTTTGTGCTGGCTGGCTTGATTCCTTTTGCTCTGGGTGGAGTTCTGCTGGGACCCGATTTGATTCAATTCATTTACAAGGATAAATTCCCCGACGCAGCCGTTGTCTTCCGGATCCTGGCGGTGAGCTATTCAATGCTGGCCATTGGAACTTTCCTGGGCAATACTCTCGTCAGTGAGAATCGCCAAAAGAGTTATTTGCCTCCGGTGATCCTTAGTGCCATGGTGGCCCTTACTGCCACCTTTTTCCTTATTCCGCTCTATGGCAGTTATGGGGCAAGTCTGGGAATGCTGGCAAGCCACCTGATCCTGCTGGTATTGCTCATCATCACCCTTCGCAAACGGTTCCATCGGCTTCTTGGACAGATCTTGTTGCTCATCACACCGGCTCTTTTGTTCATGGTTGCTGTTGTGGTTTGGAGCGAACCCATCCATGTTGTGTACCGCATTATTCTGGGGGCTCTGGTTTTCATTTTTTCAGCGGCATGGCCACTGATACGGTTTAAGAAGAAAATTCAGGCTGAATTCCATTAGCAAGCGGGAAAGACCATCATGAAGATCCTGATGCAGAACAGTGTATTTTTCCCCAATGTGATTGGCGGGGCGGAAATGTCCAGCCACCTCCTGGCTCTTAAGATCCAGGAGAGAGGTCACCAGGCCGACGCTTTAGCCACCACCGGCAAACGTCACGACGCTTCTGATTTAGTCACCCGACCTCTGGACAACACCCCGGGCACTGTGTTTGAAAGTTCCAGCAACGGTTTTTATGATATCTTTGATACGGACGGCCCCCCGGAGCCTCCAGGAATTTTGATGCGCGGACTGCATCACTTTGCTGCTGTTTATTCTCCCCGCTGGGAAAAACTTGCGGGAGAGGCCATGGATCGCAGCCAACCGGATATCCTCCACACCAACACCCTGGTAGGGATGACACCCGCCGTCTGGCAGGCAGCCCGCCAACGGAAAATTCCCATTGTCCATACTTTGCGTGACTACCATCTCCTGTGCCCGAGAACCACTCTCATGCGCAGCGACAACACCGATTGCACATCCCCACCCCTGCCCTGCACAATTCTGCGCCGTCTCAAATTGGCAAAGACCAAGGGGATTGCGGTGGTGACGGCCCCTTCAAATTTTGTTCTCCGCACTCATGTTGATGCCGGGGGATTTCCAGGAGCCAAGCCCGTAAGAGTGCCCAATGCCTGCGAAAACATTCTGGATTCCATTCCTGCTGGTCGAGACACCCAGCCACCAAGAGGAATATTCCTGGGCCAACTGGACGAGCACAAAGGCGTGGGCATCATCTTGAAGGCTCTGGATGAACTCCAGGCAGAAAGTCTTCCCGATTTTGGTTTTGATTTTGCCGGGGTTGGCCCTCTGGCTCCTCAAGTGGAGGAATTCTGCGCCCGCGATCCTCACCGATTCAAGTACCACGGTCTGGTGCAGGGAGAAATAAAATACGACCTGCTGAAACGGGCCTCATTCCTCCTGGTGCCCTCGTTGTGGAATGATAATTTCCCTCGCACCATGCTTGACGCGTTCAGCTACGGCCTGCCGGTTATCGGTAGTGATCGTGGTGGTATTCCGGAAGTGGTCGGTCATGAAAGTGAAGGCATAATCATCGGTCCTGATGCCACTGAACTGGCCCAGGCCATGAAATCATATATTACGAACCCGGAGCTGCGCAAACAGCATGGCCAGGCTGCGTTCGAGGCCGCCAGGCTTTATACCCTGGACAAGCAGGTTGATCAGTTCATGGAGATTTATCACTCGCTGGTTGGTTGATTATTCTGTCTCGAGTCCCTGCCCAGGTACACGACAAATGCCCAGAACACCCAAATGAGTGACAACCGGAATGTAGGGAAAGCCACAAAATAGACGCACACCAGCAGGAAACCCGCAGCCACCGCGAACTCACTGGCATGAATCAAGCGGCGAATTTTCAAGTACAGCAGATAAACAAAAAGCAACCACACGCCCAGGCCGTGTTCACTGAGCACTTCCATATAAACATTATTGGAAATAGGTTTGAAATTATTGAAGTCGGTGATCAACCAGGTGTACAGATCCGGATAGTAACCAAAGAAATAACCAAAGTTTCCCATGCCCACGCCCCAAGGGTAGTCCAGAAAGAGTTGCCAGGCATGGTAAGATTCGTTCAGGCGCTGGATAAGAGACACATTTTTTGTGTCGGTCACGCCACCAATGAACAAGAGGCTGAATTTATCCAATACCACCGATTGAAAAAGGCCCGATTGAAATACAAAACCAAAAACAACAATCCCGGCAAAAATGGTCATATTCCGCACTGAAGACGACACACCTCCGGTCAGGATTGCCACCAGAACCACGGCCACGGCCCCCATCAGGGCTGCCGGTGAAGCAGTCATGACAATGCCCACAATCAGGACCGGCAAAGCCCATCGAAAAAAACGGTTGGGTGATTTTTTGATAGCATACAGATTGATGACCACCGAGGCCAAAAGATACAAACCAAAATAATTACCCTCTTCAAAGGGCCCCGTCCGGGCCACAGGAACTCCGGCAATATTCATAAAATCCACAGCACCGAAACGGAGCAAAAGGCTGGCTGGCAATCCCACTACAAAAAACAAATTCAAAACTAGGCCATAAATTACGGAGGCCAAGGCACCAAAAAGCCACCATCGGCAATAATCAATAATGGACAGCAGTTTGTTTTCCAGTACGTGCAGCACCAGCACCAGCAAGCCAAT
>JAOZJV010000238.1 GCA_029935695.1 Candidatus Krumholzibacteriia bacterium
AAGCCAAAGTCATTCTTGATATTCATGATGTGATGCCTGAAATCTACATGACCAAATTCAAGGTGCCAGATACGCACTGGAAAATCCGGCTGATCAAATTCATTGAAGTGACTTCCGCACGCATCGCTCACACCGTTTTGACGGCCGAACATCCCAAAGGCAAACTGTTGGCCGAGCACGGTATTCCTGAAGATAAAATCCAGGTGCTGCTCAATCTTCCGGATGACAGTTTGTTTGTTCCCCAGTTCATGTTTTCAGATCCCGGCCTGTCGGCTCCTGCATCGGATCCTGACTCGGAATTTCGCCTGATTTACCATGGAACCATCGCTCACCGTTTGGGCATGGATCATTCGGTGCGGGCCCTGGATTTGATCAAGGACGACATTCCGGGAGCTACGCTTGAACTCTTTGGAGACGGAGATCAGCTGGCTGATTTGATTCAGCTGACAGATGAGCTCGGCCTCAAGGATAAGATATGGTTCAGCAATGGGTTCAAGCCTATTGAAGAAGTGATTCCATCCATCAAGAAGGCACACTTGGCGGTTATTCCCACCCGGCATGAGATCAGCACTGATTTTATGCTGCCCACCAAGCTGCTGGAGTATCTGGCCTTTGGAATCCCTGCTGTTTTCACCCCGACCAAAACTGTTCGCCATTATTTCGGTGACAATCATCCGTTGTTCATCAATAATCCCAGTCCCGAAGAAACTGCTGAAAAAATCCGCTGGGTGCGGGATAATTATGGTAAGGCTAAAGAACTTACTGCCGAACTTCAAGATAGCTGGTTCTCCAGGTATCACTGGCCTGACCACAAGATGAGTTACATAGACCTCCTGCAACGATTGAAAACCAACCAACCCCGCCAAAGGGAGAGTTGAAATTGAGTTCCTACACAATGACCCACCTCAAACAGCTTGAGCAGGAGTCCATCCACATCATGCGTGAGGTGGCCGCCGAGTTCAAAAATCCGGTGATGCTGTATTCCGTGGGTAAAGATTCTGCGGTGATGCTTCGCTTGGCGCAAAAAGCTTTCCATCCCGGGAAGTTTCCTTTTCCGCTGATGCATATTGACACCGGGTATAAATTCCCCGAGATGTACGAATTCCGCGATAAATTCGTTAAGGAAATCGGAGCTCGTCTGATCGTTGAAAGCAATGAGGAATGGATCGCCAAAGGGGCCCACCCATCCACTTTGGGCAACGACAAATGTTGCCAGCAACTGAAAACCCGCGGACTGCTCGACTCCATCAGCAGCCATGGTTTTGACGCTGCTTTTGGTGGGGCGCGCCGGGACGAGGAGAAGAGCCGGGCCAAGGAACGCTTCTTCAGTGTGCGTGATGAATTCGGCCAATGGGATCCCAAAAACCAGCGGCCAGAATTGTGGAACCTCTACAATGCCAACATCAATGAAAATGAAACTGTGCGCATTTTCCCTTTGAGCAACTGGACCGAGCTGGATGTGTGGCAGTACATCAAGATGGAAGAGATTCCCATCGTACCGCTTTATTATGCCCAGTCCCGCAAGGTCATTGAAACGGGTGGCATCATCATCCCCTTTGAACATATCAAGGTGGTGGATCCCGATGGAAAGCTTGGATTCACCGAAGATAAAACCAAGACCGTGAATTGCCGCTTCCGCAGCCTGGGGTGTATTCCCTGCACAGGTGCGGTGGAGTCCGACGCCACCAACATTGATGACATCATCCAGGAAGTCCTGGACGCCCGGCGCAGCGAGCGCGAAAACCGAATCATCGATCTTACCAGCGACTCCTCCATGGAGCAGAAAAAACGTGAGGGATATTTCTAATGGCCACCGCCAACATGGACAATTACGAAAACAAGAGTCTGTTGCGTTTCACCACCACCGGCAGTGTGGATGACGGCAAGTCGACCCTCATTGGGCGTCTGCTTTATGAAACCAATTGCATTTTCGAAGATCAGTACGCTGCTGTGGCCAAAACCAGCGAGCAGCGTGGCGACGAACGTGTGGATCTGGCTTTGCTGCTCGATGGTCTGGCGGCCGAACGCGAACAGGGCATCACCATTGATGTGGCGTACCGCTACTTCACCACTGACAAGCGCAAGTTCATCATTGCCGATACGCCTGGTCATGAGCAGTACACTCGCAACATGGTCACTGGCGCCAGCAACAGTGAGCTGGCCATCATTCTGATCGATGCCCGGCATGGGGTCATCACCCAGAGCAAGCGGCATGGTTTCCTGATTTCATTGCTGCAGATTCCTCACCTTGTGGTGGCTGTCAACAAAATGGATCTGGTGGATTACGCCGAGGACACTTACAACCAGATCGTTAAAGAGTATAAGGAATTCTCCCAGAAGCTGGACATCCATGATGTCACGTTCATTCCCATCAGCGCTCTTGATGGCGACAACATCACCACCCGCAGCAACAACATGCCCTGGTATGAAGGACACACCCTTTTGCACATGCTGGAAAATGTGCATGTGTCTGCCGACCGGAACTACGTGGATTTCCGTTATCCCGTGCAATATGTGCAGCGTCCCAATCTGAATTTCCGTGGTTTCGCCGGGTCCATCACCAGTGGCACCATCCGTGTTGGTGAAGAGATTGCCGCTCTGCCCTCGGGCAAGACTTCTAAAATTGAATCCATCGTGACGCAGGATGGAAACCTGAATGAAGCGCACGCCGGACAGGCCGTGACACTGACCCTTGAAGATGAAATTGACATCAGCCGGGGCGACATGATTGTGCGCACGGGAAACCTTCCCAACGTGGGCAATGTTTTTGATGCCAACCTGTGCTGGATGGATGAAGACCGGATGAACACCCGGGGCCACTACATCCTGAAACACACCACGCAGAAGGTGAAAGCCTACATCACCGACATCAGCTATAAGATTGACGTGAACACTCTGCACCGGGAAGAAACCGATACTTTTGAACTGAATGAAATCGGCAGGGTCTCCATCAAGACCAGCCAACCTCTTTTCTTTGACAACTACAACATCAACCGCGGCACCGGCAGTTTCATCCTTATTGATTCGGTGACCAACCGAACCGTGGCCGCTGGAATGATCCGCGGGGTGACCCAGGATGTCAGGGATGTCACCAGCAGCAAGCATGCCGAGGCCCATCAGTCCAGCAATGTGCGCTGGGAAGAAGGCATGCTGTCGCGCAGTGCCTGGGAAAAACGCAATGGGCACAAGGGTGCCGTGCTTTGGTTCAGTGGGTTCTCCGGTTCGGGCAAATCCACGGTGGCCAAGAAATTGGTGGGCAGTTTGTTTGATCTGGGTTGCCAGGTGCAGATGCTTGATGGTGATAATGTCAGGCACGGATTGTGTGGCGATCTGGGATTCTCGGATCATGATCGGTCGGAGAATATTCGACGGATTGGAGAGACAGCCAAGCTGTTCTTTGGTCAGGGAAATATTGTGGCCTGCACGTTTATTTCACCGTTCCGTGAAGACCGGGATTTTGTGCGGTCGATTCTGCCTGAAGGATCTTTTGTAGAAGTGCACGTGAAGTGTGATCTGGAAGTTTGCAAGCGGCGGGATCCCAAGGGGCTTTATAAGAAGGCGATAGCCGGGGAGATTAAGGATTTCACTGGGATCAGTTCGCCTTATCAAGAGCCGGAGAAGCCGGAGATTGTGGTTGAGACGGATATTGAGAGTGTGGATGTGATGACTGAAAAACTCATGGCCTATCTCAAGGACAAAAAAATTATCTGATTTTATCAGATACGCTTTTATCGACATAACCCCGAGGGTGCCCTTTATGGGCACCCTTTTTGATTGTAGTTTTGTTAGATTTATGCTATAATTTGAACAAAAGCAGCCTGTTTCCTTGAATTCATCTACCTCTAACAATTCCGGCAAGGACTATGATCCGTTTTTGGGGCATTATTCCAATAACACTGCTCTCCCTGGTTTTTCTTTTCCCCACAGGAAAAGCTCTGGCTACCACCTGGCATGTGCCCACTGATATACCCACGATCAGTAGTGGTCTCGCCGCAGCATCCAGCGGGGATACTGTCTCCATAGCCTGCGGAACTTATCTTGAATTTGACCTCACCATGAAAGCTGGCGTCACCTTGCAGGGAGAGACCAGTGAAGCCTCCTGCGTAATTATCGATGCACAGAATCAGGGACGAATTCTTGATTGCAATGGGCTGGTTGAATTGGCCAGAATTGAAAATATCTCATTTACGGGTGGATATGTAATCGATGGTTGGTTAACGGCCCTGGGGGGAGGCGTCCGTTGCCAAACTTCGAACGTTGCCATTACTAATTGTGTTTTTCAAGATAACAGTTCCCGAATAGGAGCTGGATTTGGAGCTTCCGAATCTTCAATTGAAATAACTGACTGTGTTTTTACCATGAACAATGCCATTCATAGTGACTGGTCTGCCGGTGGTGCCGTCTGGGCCCGTGACTGCATTGGAACCATTGAAAATTGCCAGGTCATTTCAAATACGGCATTTTCCGAAAACCCGGATAATCCCGGTGATGGTGGTGGATACTTTTTCAACAACAGTCACTTGAACGTTAGTAATTGCCTGTTTCGGGAAAATTCAACAGGTGCCGGTGCCGGTGGTTTCTATTCTGTCACAAACGATTCTTCAATTTTTTTCAACTGTGAATTTGAGTCCAACTCAGCCGCCAACGGTGGCGGTGTGTATTGTGAATTTTCAGCAGCCCCTCAACTCATAAATTGTACTTTTACCAACAATATTGCCCAAGCCGGCGGGGCCCTCGTCTCGTTCAACGATTCCCAACCCACAATTATCGACTGCCTTTTTGAGAACAACCAAGCCACCCTGTGGGGTGGTGGGGCCATTGATGCCTGGTCCTCCGAGATCACCCTATCCGGAAGCACCTTCCGCAACAACAATGCTCAAACAAGCGGTGGAGCAGCCAATTTCGGTGGCAGCACTGCCGAGGTTACAAACTGCGTGTTTACTAATAACACTGCAGTCAATGATGGCGGTGCACTCCGTTGCCACTACTCAAGCCTCACTGCACTTGGATGCACCCTTGTGGGAAATTCAGCATCAAATGGTGCCGGGATATACTGCGGCACCAACGCCAGTGCCACCGTTGACCATACTATTATTGCTTTCTCTCCCTATGGTGAGAGTATGGCAGGCCTCGACAGTGGTTTTGCCACAATCATGTGTAGTGATTTTTTTGGAAACAGCGGGGGAGACTGGGTTGGTGATTTTGAGGACCAGCTTGAAATGAACAATAATTTTTCTGCTGATCCTCTGTTTTGCAACCTTGACCAAAACAACTATTCCCTGGACACAAGTTCACCTTGTGCGCCAGAAAGCCAAGAGGTATGCGGTCTGGTGGGCGCACTTCCGACAGGTTGCAGCATATCTGCCATACCGAATAACACACACCGTCCTTCTCAAATTTCTGCAGTTGAAAATTATCCCAACCCTTTCAACCCCTCCACAACAATCAGTTTTTCACTTAGCCAGGCAGCCCCAACCCAGGTAGTTGTTTTTGATGTGGCCGGACACCTGGTTAGAACACTCATTGACGAACAATTACCAGCCAGAGATCATCACCTGGAATGGTCAGGGCGCAATGACCATGGCCAAGAAGTGGCAGCGGGTATTTATTTCTTTCAAATCACCAGTGGAACATCACATAGCGTTGGCCGAATGGCCCTGATAAAGTGATTGTGCACAGAGAGCTAAGGCTTTGTACAAGCAAACCAGAAAACGGCAGGTCTCAGTTCCTCAATTGACAGTTTTTTGAACTTGGCCGCTAAATGATTCCTTTTGGAAATGACCAACTCCTCATCAAAAACCTGCGAAACCCCTGTCTCGATAATTTCAAATCCAATTTCATCCAGCATTCTTAAATAGTCAGGCATCCTGACCCGGTTGGGCTCTCCATTGTGTGAGCTCATCCACTTCCAAAGAGATTCATGGTATTCAAGGAAGTGCATGGGGTGATCTTCGTAGGACTGATGGCTTCGAAGATCAACATCATGAAACATGACACCGCCTTCAGCCAAAAGATGCTGCATGGCAACCAGGGTCCCTCTTAGATCCCCGACGTGCTCTAATACAGCATTGGAAAAAATTACATCAAAACTGGAGTGCCCCAGAACTTCGGGGGCTGATTCAACCGGCAGATCGTTCTTATAAAACAGTTCGCCTGAT
>JAOZJV010000799.1:0-1356 GCA_029935695.1 Candidatus Krumholzibacteriia bacterium
CAGCACCACGGCTCATGAGTTTGGCCACGCCCTGCACTCGGTTTACAGCTCGACGAATCAGCCGGCCCAGTATCGTGGATACACCACCTTCCTGGCAGAGATCGCCTCCACCTGCAATGAAGCCCTGCTGACAAACTATCTGCTGGATGAAGCCGATGACATCGACACCAAGCTGATGTTGCTGAACCAACGCCTTGAGAGCATCCGTCAAACAATTTTCCGACAGACTCTCTTTGCGGATTTCGAACTGCGTTTCCACGAGCATGCCGAAGCTGGCAATCCTCTGACCGCGGACTTCCTCAACGGACTGTATGCAGAACTGGTCACCGATTATTACGGTCCCGGATTTGAAATGGGTCCGGACGATGAATGCGAGTGGATCTTCATCCCTCACTTCTACTACAATTTCTACGTGTTCACCTACGCCACCGGTCTGACCAGTGGCCTGGCCATTGCCGATCTCATTGAAGAGGACGGCAGCAAAGCAGCCAACCGCTACATTGAGAACATGTTGTCGGCCGGCAGCTCAGCTCCTCCGTTGGAGATTCTGCGCAAAGCCGGTGTGGATCTGGAAAAACCGGAGCCCATTCTGGCAGCCATGGATATGTTTGAGAAGACCGTCGATGAATTCGATAAGCTCTGGACCAAGAAATACGGACACAAATAGTCTGCTCGGTCAAAAAAATATATTCGAAAAGACAAGGGGCGCTGGATTATTCCAGCGCCCCTTTTATTTGAATTGATATTCTCCTATTTGAGCAGGTTCAAAGCCGTTGAGGCCAGGCCCCGTGATTGGATCTGAACCGCATTGCTTGACTGACCGAGAATCTGTTGCCGCACAAGATTGGCCGACTCTACGGCAAAATCTGCATCCTGGATGCGCGATTGGGCCGCGTAGGTATTCTCGGCCGATATGGCCAGACTCTGCTGAGCACTCATCAAACGATTGCTGAAACTGCCAAACTCTGATCGCTTGGAGCTGATCATGGCCATGGCCGAATCGATGTCATCCATGGCCGCCAGGGCCGCGCTGCCATCGGATCCGCTCACAGAAGACGCATCCAGCCCCAGGCTGGTGGCATCCATGTTGGCTGAGAGGTCCAGAGTCAACGTATCGGGTGAACCACCACTTTCGGTTCCCATGGCAATATCCATGTCACCGGCGGTGCCATCCAACAGCTGATTGCCATTGAATTCTGTGGATTCACTGATGCGCGTGATTTCGGACTTGAGGCTGTCGAACTCGGCCTGAACCGCGTCGCGTTGCCCCTCATTCAGGGTGCCGTTGGCAGCAGTCATGGCCAATTCCCGCATGCGCAGAAGATTGTCCGATGACTGATTGAGCGCCCCATCAGC
>JAOZJV010000799.1:1366-1756 GCA_029935695.1 Candidatus Krumholzibacteriia bacterium
AGGGAAAGACCGTCATAGACGTTCTCCATGCCCTGCTCAAGCCCTTTCAACGCCTGCCCCAATTGCTCGGAGATGGCGAGGCCTGCAGCATCATCGGCCGCCCGATTGATGCGATGGCCGCTGCTGAGCTTTTCCAGCGTCTTTTGTAGCTTTTCCTGGTTCTTTTGCGAGTTGCGCAAAGAAGACAGAGTGCTTTGGTTAGGAGAATTCACACGAATACTCATGTTGACAATCCTTTTGTAACCACCCGGAAATCCGTTTACGGATGCCCAAATTCCACAGCCTGTGCCAGCGGGAATCGAGGCATGCGGCGAAGGTATTTTTCGCCTCATGAGATAGTTATCGGCAGGGTCGAGGAAAACTTGAGTGCTTTTTCAAAAAAAATCAAAA
>JAOZJV010000800.1 GCA_029935695.1 Candidatus Krumholzibacteriia bacterium
ACCCCTTCAACCCCATGACCAGCATCCCCTATGAATTAGCCAACGGCCTGGGCGATGTGGCCGTGAAGCTGGATATTCTGGATGTGCGCGGCCGCCTGGTGCGCACTCTGGTCAATGAATCACGCACCGGTGGCCAGCGCCATCTGGTCACCTGGGATGGAACCAACAATGCGGGGCAGAAAGTGCCCAGCGGCACCTACATGTCGCGGCTCCGGGTTGATGGCATGCAGCCCCAGGCACGGTTGTTGACTTTGGTGAAATGATTCTTGTCCTGCTGGACAAAAAAAAGGCCGGGTAAAACCGGGCCTTTTTTTTTGATATGAAGATCAACTCAGCGGTACAGGGCTTTGAGCTCTCCAAAAACAGAATGGTCCGTGGGCACACTGCCAGCGCCGGTGAGATTCAAGGTCATGGGCATGGCCATCAGCAGAGGGTTGCCGCCATCACAATCCACGGGTTGCTGATAAGGACCACAAGCGGCCAGGTAGGCGCCATCATCCTCGGCAAAAATGGTCATCGTCAGGGTGGCCAATAAAATGGATGGCTCGTCCACACACACGTCCGATGAGCTGACCACGCCTTGATTGGGTGTTCCTTCATGCTGGAAATCAGTGTTGTACTGCACGTTGTGCACCGTGAGGGTGGCCCCGCAGCAAACCTGATGCAAAACCCAGGACAAGCTGATGAAATCCTGATCCAGAGGCGTATCGCTGTCTTCGCCAAAAACGCACACATAGAGGGTGAATTCTTCGTTCAAAACCACATCGATATTTTCAACATATTCGGTGGCCGATGCACTGATGCCGATGCGGGGAAACTGGGCCTGGGCTGCAGATGCGCTCAGCATCACCACCGCCAGCAGGACGGCCGCCACAACCAGGAAAAGCCAGTTGCTGTATTTGGGCTGGGTGTATTTGGGTGCCTTGCGGGCTTTGACCCGTGAAATTGGGCGACGATTGTGCATTTTATGGGTCCTTTAGGCGAAACCGATGGTGATTGAGGGAAAGCAGATTACTTACCTCTATTATACGATAAAGGTAGGGTGGGGTGCAAGGGGATTGGGAGGAAATCCCCCTTTTTCCCTTTGCGGTAAAACTGGTTTCGTTTCATTTGCTCAACCCGTCCATTCTCTGCAATAATTCTTCAGATTTTACTTAATTGCAGAATTACCAAACTGTTATTTTCTTTTTTTACAACCTTTTAGCTTGCTTTTCGTTCTTTTTTCGCTTATCTTAAATATAAGCTTCCTACCACCCAATGTTAAGGATGTTTTTATGAATTCCCAACTTACATTTCAGCCTAACCAACCAGCCCAAAAAGTAGATTCTGAATTGAAATCTGCGCTGAAAATCAAAGACCAGGCGCACCAGTGTTCGTTGGATTGGTTTGGGGAAATTCTAAATCGGAAATTGTTTCTTGAGCTTGGGTACAGTTCTATCAATCAGTATGCTAGGCAAGAGCTCAATTTTGGGAATTCGAAGATTGGGGACTACATCAAGCTGACGAGGAAACTGGAAAAATTGCCCAATTTGAAAGAATCAATGAGCGACGGAAAAGTAGGCTATACCAAAGGTCGGTTGATTGTCGATGTGGCTGATGAAAGCACTGAAAAAGAATGGACGGAATTTGCACAGGAAAACTCCTGGCGGATGGTTGAAGAAGAAGTGAAACGGGCCAGGCAGGAAGCCCTGCTGGAAATCATGGAGTCTTATTTGGATAACAACTCTCAAAATGCCTCCCCCCGGGAGAAGAAT
>JAOZJV010000801.1 GCA_029935695.1 Candidatus Krumholzibacteriia bacterium
GGCCAACAGAACCTGGGAAAGGGGCTATTTCAGTGTTTCAGGGGGAGAATTGCAAGTATCGTGCAAAGAGAGATCAGGCATAATACTTGATTATTTTTATATAGAAGATTTTCAAAATATCCATGAATTTCAGTAAACGGTTTCAGGGGGATACCATGAAAGCCATTTCTACTCAACAACCTGCAAAGATTTTGGCCGGGTTAAGGCGCATCATTCCCGCTTTGGTCTTGCTGGTGGTTCTTTCCACCATGGCGGCAACAGTTTCCGCGCAACCCTGCGCCAATTACGGCAATTTTATTCATTGGCTGGGTGGTGCTGAGTGTGACGGGGCTTACAACGGGAATCTTTCGGTTGATTTGCCTTATGTCTACCTCTGCACCTGGGACCGTGGTCTTTGGGCCTTTGATGTCAGTGATCCCGTCCATCCTGTATCGTCGAATATATCAACCTTGGCGGGCCGTAAATTCTGGAAACAGGGAAACAGGGCCCTGATGGATCAACATTCTTATGAGGACCCGCCCGGATGGCCCTACTTCCGCAAACTCCTGGCGGTGGATTGCTCCGACCCGATGAATCCCGTGCCTCAAGATTCTGTTGTCATCGCTGAAAACATCATGGATGTCGAATTTTACGGTGACCTGGCTATGATCGCAGCCGATGATTCAGGTTTGGTTTTTCTGGATATTTCCAATCTCGATAATCTTCAAATTGTACACTGCTGGGGTTCCGATACCCGAGTGTTCTCAGTGGAACTAATGGAGGAATTAGCTTTTGTGGGAACAGCCAAAGGGTTGTTTGTTCTTGATTTGACTGATCCCCTTCAGCCGGAAGTTGTGGGTTACGTCGGCGGCGATCATTTGGTCGTGACCCTGGATCGGGATCTTCTGGTGACAGGCAACGGTTATGAGAATCGACTGTATGATGTTCGGGATCCCCGCAATCCTGTTTTTCGTGAGGTTATTGAGGGCGGTTCACTGGGGGCTCCCGAGCTGGACAATGGAGTCCTGTTGCAAAGGGAAATTAATGGGGTGTCAATTACTCCAACAATGGGGACGAGTGCGGTTCAAAAGACAACAGAGATGGGTGTTTTCAGATCCTCAGTTATGCAGGACGGGAAGCTTTACGCGCATTCTGATGTAGGCCTGGAAATTTTTGATCTGGTTCAGGGAGACGTTCCGGTCCCCGCCAGTCAATTGTCGGCCATGCTCATCGTAGATGATGTTTCGTATAGAGACGGGTATGCCTTTCTGGCCGCGTCTCCATTCGGATTGCATGTCTTCAATATGTCCACCATGGAAGAGGTCACTAACGAAGAGCTCAATGAAGAACTCACCGAGATTGAATTGAAAGATGAACTGGCAATTCTGGCGGGTTATAATAGTTTCTTCGTTTTGGATGTTACCAACCCCGAGGCTTTCACTGTTTTATCCAGCCTGACTGACCTGCCCATGGGTGCCAGGGATATGGAACTTCAGGATGACATAGCCTGGGTGCTGAACTACACCGGTGATTCAGCCTTCGGTTTTGATTTTTCCGACCCAGATCGGGTCCAGCAGATGGGTACTTTGGTATTACCCGAAGGCACAACTGACATGGCTGTGGATGATGATCTGATGTACGTCGTCGGTTCTTCTGAAAACGATTTGCAAATTTTCGACCTGTCGGTTGCCTCGCCCTCGGTTGTGGCCTCGTTTGATTTGGGCGCCACGGGTGTATCGGTCTCAGTGGAAAACGGTATTGCTGCAA
>JAOZJV010000802.1 GCA_029935695.1 Candidatus Krumholzibacteriia bacterium
TCTTGAAAGCCCGCTACAGTGATTTTTCCACCTTCACCCGCAGTGAAAGCCTGCCAGTGCCCACCGATGGTTCCGTGGAGATTCGGGATGTGGCCCGCCATCTCCTGGTCCACAAATTGGGGCGACGGGGACGGGCATTGCGGCTCATTGGGGTTACGGCATCCAATTTGGGGCACGCCGGAGAGATGCAGGGTGAGCTCTTTGCCGACTCGGCCAAAACCAAAAATCGCCAGCTGGATGAGCTGATGGACAAGGTGCACGACCGCTACGGGGATATGATTTCCCGGGGTGTGAAACCTCCCGAAGGCCGCCGGAAGTAAAGTCTGCTCCCTTCCTGCCGAAAAAACACCCGGATCCATACGTTGTTCTGTCTCACTCAAGTTCCGGGAGATCTCATGTCCACCGATCTGGTCAAAGCCCGCATTATGACCGTCATGCGCAATCTGCCGCCTTTGCCCGAGGTGACGCGCCAGCTTTTGGCCGTCATGCGGGATGAAGATTCATCGGCTGATGATGTGACCAAAGTCCTGTCCGGCGACGGAACTCTTGCTGCCAAGGTTCTCAAGCTTGTGAACAGTTCTTTTTACGGAGTGCCCACTGATGTGACCACCATCAGCCGCGCCGTGGTAATTTTGGGTTTCACCGGTATTCGCAATCTGGCCCTGGGTTTTGGCACCGTAGAGGCTTTGTCGGGCATGGGTTCGTCCATGGACATGAGTGCCTATTGGTCTCATGCCATGTCCACAGCGGCAGCGGCCCAATCATTGGCACCTTTTGTCAGCCGCCGCACCGATCCTGAAGAAGCTTTCATCGCCGGATTGATGCATGACATTGGGGCCTATGTGCTGGCTGCGGCGGTGCCGGATTCCTATGGCGATATCGTGGCTGAACCCTCATCCAGGCGCCTGGTGCTGGAACAGGAAGAAACCGGATTCACCCACGCCAAAGTGGGGCAGGGATTGTTGAAATTCTGGGAATTGCCTGACCCGTTTTGTAATGCGGCGCGGTACCATCACGACATCAATGTGGCTGCGGGCGGAGACCAGCCACTGACCAACCTGGTGGCTTTGGCCGATATTCTGGCCAGTATTCACGGTGGAGATTTCGAGACCGATGCTTCGGAAGAAGATTTGAACAGACTGCGCAGCGCCGCCGGCCTGGAGCCACAGCACCTGTGCACCGCTTTAAGTGCCATGGATGCCAAGCTGGATGAAATGTCCGAGTTCATGAAAATTGCCGGGGCAGGAGCGAATTTGAAAAAGCGGACCTCTGATATTCCGGCCATGAACTGCGTGGTGGTGACCACGGACGAGCCACGGCGTGACCTGGTGACCTGTTTGTTGAGTCATTTGGGGCATCAAACCTATCCCATGGAGAGTTATTTCAACCAGGAGGCCGGCAGCAGCGATGTGAAAATGGTTCTGGTCGATCCCCAGGCACTGACTTCCGACCAACTGGATCGTCTGGCCATTTTTCTGGATTCCCAATCCATCCATCATGCAGTGCTGGTGGAAAACGGCGTATCGGTGCCCGATTCCATGAAAAGCTGGCCCACCATCAATTTCCTTTTTGGTGGTGACCAGCTGGCAAAAATTTGCCGATTGCAGCCTTCCTGACAGAGTTTTGAACGCCAGTATTTGATCCGCCTGCTGATCATTGCTTGATTGGTGGCGGGTCTTTTGTCATTGTCTGGGAGTTCATCCCGTAGTTCTGGTCTTTCGAAAAGAGTTTTCCTCCATGGAA
>JAOZJV010000803.1 GCA_029935695.1 Candidatus Krumholzibacteriia bacterium
CTTCCTCACGCTGCCAGCTGGGTCCCTGTCCGCCAATCCAGAAATAGGGTTTGCCGTGAGGGTCAACCTGGTCACTTATAACGTTTTGGTAAACTCTGGTTCCCAAACGTGTTATACGAATCCCTTTGATGTTCTCTTCAGGTCCGTCAGGTAGATTGATGTTCATGAGAGAGCCTTTGCGCAACGGAAATTCCAGAATTCTGGTCAGGTGTTTCACCAGGAATTCTTCGGCCCCGCTGAAATCTGTGGGGTGCCACTTGGCCAAACTCAAGGCGTAGCTGGGCAAGCCAAACATGGTGCCCTCCATGGCAGCGGCCACTGTGCCTGAGTAGATGACATCCTCTCCCATGTTCGGCCCGTGGTTGATGCCGCTGAGCACAAGGTCAGGCGGATCATCCTTGAGGATCTTTTCCATGGCCACCAGAACGCTGTCAGTGGGTGTGCCTGTCACTGCGTAACGGTTCTCACCGGCATCGAGAATGCGCAGTGGGGCTGTCAGGGTCAAAGCGTGACTGGAGGCGCTCTGCTGGTCGCTGGGAGCCACAACAGTGACGCGGAAGCCCGGAATGCGGGCAATGGTTTGCTCCAGTACGCGCAGTCCGTGGGCTTCGATACCATCATCATTGGAGATTAGAACGTGCCTTGTTTCGGGCATGGGATAGGTTCCTGTCGGTTAGAATCAGTCTCTTGAGAACATAAGCATCAACACCAGCCGGAAAAAGCGGCCGGTGTCGACGAAAGGATTGATGGAGCTTTCCTCATCACCATAAACGGTTGTGATGGGACTGGACCCTATAGTGAAACCCTTGCGGGCCAAGCGGACCAGAATTTCAGATTCGCTGTCATAGCGACTGGTTTTCAGTTTGACGTTCCTGAGGCATTCGGTGCGGTACAGACGGTAGCCGTTTTGACTGTCGGGGATGTTGCATCCGGCCAGGGAACTGATGACCCAGCTGGTGAACTGGTTAGTCTTGAGGCGGATCCAGGGCATGTTGTCGGTTTGGGCCATGCGGGTGCCGATGACGATATCAAAAGGTCCCTGCTGGGCAACCGAAAGAAAAGGGGCCATTTCCGAGGGAAGGTGCTGACCGTCGCTGTCCATGGTGAATACGTAATCGAGGTTGTTTTCCAGGGCCCAGGCGTAACCGGTTTTCAGCGCCTGGCCTTTGCCCTGGTTCACTTCGTGGACGATGACTTCGGCCCCGGCGGTGCGGGCTACTTCGGCGGTGCCATCAGTGCTGCCGTCGTCTACGATCAGGATGCGCAGATCGGGATGCAGGGAACGGATTTCTGCGATGACTTCCGGGAGGAAGCGGGCTGCGTTCAGGGCTGGTAAGATGGCGCCGGTGGTCATGGGGTCCTTTGATGTGTAAGTGAAAGGTTGAAGGCGTAGGATAACCCACGAAGGATACTTTTATCAAGGAAACTGAGGACAAAAAACAATAGGCAGGCCAATCTTGGACCGGCCGGTCTGGCTACATCGTGAGCTGAGTTTTTTATGGAAATTTTAAAATAGAGTGTCCACGGTGGTGGCCGTTTTGGGGTTTTGTGACAACTTCAGAATGACAAACCACCGCCATACACGTATTTAGAAGAGAGAAAAGCAGATTCCGGGCCAAATGATCATAGTTATTGCCCAACTACAGCCCATGAAATACAAGCACAAAAAAACCACCCAACAGGGTGGTTAACTCTAATTTCTGAACCAATTTAGCTGGTCGGGGCGAGAGGATTTGAACCTCT
>JAOZJV010000239.1 GCA_029935695.1 Candidatus Krumholzibacteriia bacterium
TGTGGACTCGACGGCGAGCCCACTCTCGGCGTGGCCGATGTTTTCTGGTTGGGCGCCCAAACCAGCGGAGTAATCGGGGCCTTCTTCGTCAACGCCCATGCCATCGTCGACTTTGCTTCTTTTGCCCAGGGTGATACATCCCAGGCGGCCTTCACCGGCGGCGCCGGCATGTTCTTCGATTGCGGCATCACCTACGACACCGGACTGTTCGGAATCGGGCCATCTTTCCTTTTCACATCCGGGCACAACGGTGACCAGCAGGCCGATTCCTACAGCGGGTTTCTGGCCATGACCCCGGATGTTGGTTTCACCCGGATGTTCTTTGACGGTGCTCCCATCTTCAATGTCTTCGGCCATGACGATGCATCGGTCACCGGCAGCGGCTTGATGGCCATCAAACTCAATACTTTCTACCGGGTCGGCCCCGATACCCGGCTGAACTGCACCCTGGCCTTCCTGGGTTCTCATAAAAACCGGCCCCAAATGCCCGACGCCAGCCGAGGTCTGGCCTATGCCGAAAAGGCCGCCGGCAGCGGCAAATATTATGGGACGGAATTGAATTTGTGGCTGGACTGGGGCCCCCTTGATGGCGTGAATTTCACTGCGGAATTTGACGCCCTCCTGCCCGGCAGTTACTACCAGGGAGATGACAACAATGGCTTCGCCACCGACCCTGACATGGCCTACCGCATTTTGCTGAGCAGTCAGGTGGCATTCTAAAACCCGGCAGAAAAATGGGCCGCAATTGCCATGGCAGTTGCGGCCCTTTTTCTTAAAAATGAGCGAATCTATTCGGCCAGTCCCACTTCAATGAGAGCCCGTTTCATCTGCTCAATCCTGTTTTTCAAACTGCCAGTCAGACCAATGGAAACCCGAACCAGCCCGGGAGATAATCCCATCTGGTGCTGTTCTTCCACTGAAATTTCCGAAGAGGTGGAAGAGCCCGAACAAGACAGCAGGGTATCGTAATACCCAAGGGACACTGCGATGACCCCAAATTTTTCCTTGTTCTGCAAAACGGACATCAGCTGATTGGCTTTTTCAACGGTCTTGCAATCCACCGTCAACAAACCACCAAATCCATAGGACTCATTCACCATGGAGCGCAACAATTCATGCTGTGGATGAGATTCCAGCCCTGGATAGCACACATCCACGCCCATTTCCTGCATGACCTCGGCAATAGCCTGGGTCCGGCGGGAATGTTCCCTCATGCGCAAGGGCAACAGGGGCAGGCGTTGGGTGATGTCAAAAGCCACCCGCGAGTCCATGGTGGGCCCCAGGAGCATGGCCCGGCCCGTGTGCAGATCCATGAGTTCAAAGATAAAATCCTTCTCACCCAGAACAGCGCCACCCATGAGATCGCTGGCACCGTTGACGAATTTGGTCAGTGAGTAGATGACCACATCGGCACCCAGCTCTTTGGCTGAGATCATCACCGGAGTAAAAGTATTGTCCACCACCAGCTTCACGCCGTGGGTTTTTGCAATTTTTGCCAAGGCGGGAATGTCGGCAATATTCAGTTTGGGATTGCCCATGATTTCCACGTAAATCATTTTGGTGTTGGGCTGGATGGCCGCTTCAATAGCCTGCAGATCGGTGGGGTCAACAAAGGTCGACTCGACGCCCATATCAGGCAGAACTTCCTTGATAAAAGCATGCGTTCCACCATAGATGGTATTGCTCGTCACCAGGTGGGAGCCCATTTTGCAGATCTGGAGAATGGCCACGGTGATGGCGCCCATGCCGGTGGCAGTGCAGATTCCCGCTTCGGCTCCTTCCATGGCCGACAGATAGCGGGCCAGGACATTCACCGTTGGATTGAAGTGCCGGCTGTACAGGAAACAACCACCTGTTTCGGGAGTTTTTTCGCCGGCAAAGATCTCCGGCATGGTGCCCGGTTCAAGCACCGAAAAGGTGGATGATCGTTCAATGGAAGGCACAACGCCTCCGTGTTCACCGAAGACCCTGCGTGTCTCAACCATTGCTTGTTCCGGATCGTATTGACGCATTGCTTTCCTCCTGCCCGAATCAAAAAACTTTGGGAACCATGATGCAGATGATCACGATATTCATGGTTAAAAAATACCATTGGATGGCGGTTTTTCCAAAATAAAACAACTGACTTTTATCACAACTCAATATGCACATTGAGAACATCTATTGACCATTTGTGCTGGATTAAACGCCTGCCTTCCTGTATAATTGATTGTCCTGGCGATAAAGTCGCGCCCTCTTTTGATTAGGATAGACCATGCCCTGCCTGCGCCGCCTCATGCTGACCATGTTTTTCTGTTTACTGGCCACCAGTGCTTTTGCCGGCGGCAGTGCCTTGTGGATCACATCCAGTACACAATTGCTCAGTGGCCCCGGCGCAACAGGCCAGGTGGGCGACATCCTGCTGTCCAACAACGAAATTTCAGTGGTTATCACCGCCATCAACCACCCTTTCGGATACGCCAACACCGGAGGCTGCATTGTGGATGCAGCCCCCTCGCCCGAACTCCAGGATACCTTCGGACAACTCTACGTTTACCTGGACGATGACTGGCCCCGCCAGGCCAACTATGCACAATTGAGCATTGTGGATGACGGCGCAGGGGGAAGTCCGGCCAGGGTCAGGGCCCAGGGTGTTGATTCGGGCAATCCCGCCATCTCCATCATCACCGATTATATTCTCGCCGATGGGGCCGCCGAAGTGACCATCACTTCCACTCTGACAAATGGCAGCGGTTTCCCTGTCAACGACTATGAACTGGGCGATGCTTTCCAATGGGACGGCTGTGAAATTTTTGCGCCCGGTTACGGATTTAATGTCAGCGGCACCACCTTTCAGAAGTGGATCGCCGGCGCCTGGGGAACTCAGGCTTATGGCTACTTTGGTGATGGCGCCACCATGTGGGGACCCAGCGGCAATGGCTGGTCCGACATTAACATCAGCAGTGTGAACATCGGCCCGGGCGACCAGGCCCAGTACACCCGGTACTTACATGTTGGCAGTGGCGGAGTCGCGTCTGTGGCCAGCCGCGCCCATGACATTGCCGAACTGCCCATTGGAACATTGAGCGGCTCGGTCACCAGAAACGACAATGGGTTGCCTCTGACTGAAGCCACCGTGGATGTTTACGATGCCAGCGGCAGTCTCTACACCCAGATCATCACCGATGCCGCCGGCGAAGGAGGCGTCACTCTGATTCCAGGGAACTGGCGGCTGGTGGCCAACGCCTCCACCTTCTCATCGGTGGAGCAGTGGTACACTGTCAATCTTGACGGCACCACACCGTTCACCTTCCTCATGGTTGAAGGCGAAAACACTGGCAGTTATGCCCTGGGCGATACCCTGACAGTGATCCAAAGACCCTTGCTGAACATTCCGACCATCGTTCAAAGTGGTTCTTCTTTCACTATCAACTGCCAGGCTGATCCGGCCACCACCGGCTGGGCCGCCACTTTGCAGCACGGTCTGAATGAAGTTTTCCTGAATGTGAATTCCGCCACCTACAATGCTGCCACCACCTGGTGGGATCTGGAAGTTCAGGTTCCGAACGTGGACCTGCATGCCCTCTACAATTTGCGTGTCACCGCTGGCGGCGGCCTTGACGACACCACCCAAAATGCCGTGCAGGTGATCGAATCCGAGCACCAGGATTTCTACTTTCTGCACATCACCGACACCCACCTGCCCACCCACCTGTTCTACGACAACAACGCCTCGGTCACAGACACCAGTGAAGTGGTCGATCTTCGCGCCATCATTCAGGACACCGAGTTGATCAACCCTGCCTTTGTGCTGCACACCGGCGACCTGATCAACGAAGGCGAACTGGAAGATTTTGAGCAGCGCCGGTACTATTCCCGCAGCCAGCAGATCCTGGGTGAATTTTCCGTGCCCGTTTACCTCATTGCCGGCAACCATGACATTGGTGGCTGGAACGACACACCGCCCTCAGCCGGCACCGCCCGCCGCGACTGGTGGCGTTTTTATGGCTGGCAGATTTTGAATGATCCACCAGCCGGCGCCCCCCTGCACACCCAAAATTACAGCTTTGACTATGCGGGTGTGCATTTCACCGCCCTGGAAGCCTACGACAACTATGACATGTGGCGCTCCAGCATCTACGGGGCCGAAAGTTTCACCTCTGCTCAGATGAATTGGCTGGGCGATGATCTGGCCACCGCTTCGGGCAGCAGCGCCAGGGTGCTTTTCTATCATTACGATTTTTCCAGTCAGCTCAACCTCAGCAACCTCGGTGCAGATATGGCGCTGTGGGGGCACATTCATCAGAATGAAGGCAGTCTCAGCAGCCCCCCCTACAACCTGGCCACTGACCAGGTCTGTGATGGCGGACGCAACTACCGACTGATCCGTGTCCATGACGGTATTTTGGATCCCCGTCCCACTCTCAATGCTGGCTCTGTGGGACAAACCCTGCGGGCAGATTATTCTCCCTCCAATTACGGCGCAGCCGACAGTGTCACCGCCACCATCACCAACAACCATCCCGAGAACTTTCAGCACGGTCGCCTTGTCTTCAACATGCCGAAACTGGAAGGCAATGGCTCGCAGGTGGTGGCAACCCCTGCCGTTGACGGCGGCACCCTGGTGCAGATCGACAACACCGGAGCCACAAGCTTGTGGACCGTGGATGTGGATATCGTCGCCCAGGGCACAACGGTTGTTACCGCCTATTTCACTGCCCCCTCTGGTATCCCTGCTGCACCATCAGCCAGCCTGGTCATGCATCCCGGGTTCCCAAACCCCTTCAATCCCAGCACCACCCTGAGCTATTACCTGCCCCGGGAGGGCCACGTGCGGGTGGCCATCATTGATCTGCGTGGCCGTGAAATCATGCTTCTGGTGGATGAAATTCAAGCTCCAGGCGAACAATCAATTCGCTGGAATGGCCTGGATCGTGCGGGGCAAAGAGTTCCTTCCGGCACGTACATGGCTCAAGTGAGGGCAGGCGGCAAAGTGCGCACAACCAAAATCACCCTGGCCAAATAGCGGTCATTTTTCGGGGTCAGTTTTGTTGGATTGGATAAATGTGTGGTCGTTGTTTTCCGTGTGGAATTGGGTGATCATTTCCTGAGTGATTCCACCGGTCACTTCATCCCTGGGAAGTCTGCCTTTCAAATACAAAATACGCTCCACAAAGACATCAAAAAAGTATTCCAGTTTTTTCTGCACATCATGATTCTCCACCACCCCGAGAGCTCGGGCAATGGCTTCAAAGGTGGAGATCCAGTTTTCATGGGCAGCGGTTCGCAGCCGATAGCGCGAAGGCCGGACCACCTCCACATGCACCCGATCCAAAGAGGCCAGTTTCTTCTCCCGCCTGACCATTTTGCCTGCCTGATTCCAGTTGCCATCGGGGACAATCAGGTTCAGGGGCTGATCAATACCCTGAAGATATTCGGCATTGAGAGGCTGGCTGTCGGAAGTAGGATATAGCAATACATTGTGATAACCGGCTTGCACAGCCCGGGTGATATCCAGAGGAGTTTCCTTCTGCCCCCGCACCAGAACTTCGCTGTTGGATAATACTTTGGGGATCAATTTGCCCGTGTTGGTTTTCCGGCAGGCGTCGCTGAAATGAACCACCACCGTCACCCGTGTCTCAGCCGTTTCTCTTTCCATCACCCCGCACACACAGAATGCCTGAGGCATCAGGCACCCACGGCATGTCCGGGATCTGTTGCGCATGGTATTATCCCCCGCTGACCCACAGCCGGCGTTGCCTCGGGCCATCAAAATCACAGAACCAGATCTTCTGCCAGGTCCCGAGCATGAGGTTGCCACCCTGCACAATGACCTGCACCGATGAACCGTACAAACTGGCCTTGATGTGGGCGGCTGAATTTCCTTCGGCGTGGTGGTAGCCATCAGTCCAGGGAATCAGTTTGTCCAGGGCAACATCCATATCCCGCACCACATCCGGGTCGGCACCTTCGTTGATGGTCACCGCCGCCGTGGTGTGCGGGTTGAACACCGTCACCACGGCATCGTCGAGGCCCAGGTCGCTGACGGCCTGGGCCACAAGTCCGGTGACATCCAGAAAGTCTGTACGCCGACCACTCTGCACTGACAGCTCAACCC
>JAOZJV010000240.1 GCA_029935695.1 Candidatus Krumholzibacteriia bacterium
TTGAGTCTGTGGCCCGCAGGACTGCTGGCGGTCTCATTGATCTTTGCCTGGGTGTTCTGGGAGGAACTTATGCCAACGGGCTGGCGCTGGTGAGGCCTCCTGGCCATCACGCCACCGCCGAACAGGCCATGGGATTCTGCCTTTTCAACAATGTGGCCGTGGCTGCGGCGGCCCTGCAAAGTCATGGTGTGGGACGGGTGGCCATCGTCGACTTTGACGTGCACCACGGCAACGGCACCCAGGATATTTTCTACGATGACGACACGGTGTTGTACCTTTCCAGCCATCAGTATCCTCATTATCCAGGATCAGGGGCCGCATCGGAAAAAGGACATGGCAAAGGCCAGGGGTTCACCCTTAATCATCCTTTGCAGACAGGCTCAGGAGATGAAGAATTTCTTGGGGCCTATTGTGATAACCTACTGCCCGCTCTGGTTGATTTTGAACCTGACTTCATTCTGGTTTCGGCGGGATATGACGCCCACGAGCAAGACCCCCTGGCTGGTTTGAAAGTGACAACATCAGGATTCACGGCACTGACCCGGTTGCTGGTTCAGGAAGCAAAAACGGTATGCCAGGGGAGAATCGTCTTTGCCCTGGAGGGCGGATACAACCCCCAGGCTCTGGCTCAATGCATTGCCGGTGCGACTGAGATTTTGGCAGCGTCCGGGAATACTGAATGAAGCCATCTGCCCTGGTACTCATTCCCTACCTGGCCATGATTCTGGGTTTGCACATGCTGCAAAGTGCCTGGGTGGCCTTTGCCATTTACCATGGGCTGATTTTCCTGTCTCTGGCGGCTGTAAAAAATCGGCCTCTGTGGAAAGAGCTGCTTCAGGGTTGGGACATGAAACTGGGCCTTGGCGCTGTTGTGTTTGGCCTCGGCGGTGGAGTGGTTTTGTATTTGCTGGCCCCCTTGGCGGAAATCAATCAAGCCATGATCGACCCCGTTCTTGGTCGGCTTGGGCTGCAGGGAATCTGGTGGTTTGTTTTTGTATTGTACCACTCTCTGGTGAATCCATGGTTTGAAGAAATTCTATGGCGCGGAAAACTCGGAGATGGTAAAAAGTGGCCCGTTGTGAATGATTTGCTCTTTGCCGGGTATCATTTACTGGTGCTGGTCTTGTTTCTGGACTGGATCTGGCTGGTGCTGTCCATAGTGCTGCTGACATTGGCCGGATGGTTGTGGCGGCTAATGAGAAGCCATCAAAAGGGCCTGTTGCTTCCGGTGATCAGTCACATGGCTGCCGATACCAGCATCATGGTGGTGATTTATTACATCAGTCGGTGAAAACTTTTGAAAGGTTTGCAGATGAATCCCTTCGAACTCTCTACCGAAACCATTGAAGACCTGGTCCGCCAAAACGGGACCCCTATCTATGTGGTCAGCCGGGAAAAAATTCGCGAGAACTTCAAACGCCTGGATGATGGCCTGCCTGCCGTGAAGTTTTTCTACGCCATGAAGGCCAATCCCTGCCATGAGATCCTGCAAACCCTCATGGCCGCCGGTGCCGGTTTCGATGTGGCCTCCAAAGGGGAAATTCTGGCTGCGGTGGCCGCTGGCGCCGACCCCAAAGAAGACCTGATTTTTGCCGATACGGTGAAAGACCCCAGGCAAATTGCCTACGCCCACAGCATCGG
Source organism: Candidatus Krumholzibacteriia bacterium (assembly GCA_029935695.1). Taxonomy (GTDB): domain Bacteria; phylum Krumholzibacteriota; class Krumholzibacteriia; order LZORAL124-64-63; family LZORAL124-64-63; genus LZORAL124-64-63. The sequence goes on from JAOZJV010000240.1 coordinate 1,642, forward strand.
CCTCGATGACTTCACTTTCGATAATCATTCAGAAATCACACAAATTGCCAGGCACGCTCCCGGGGCTAAAGTGCACTTGCGCATTGTCGTGTCCAACAAGGGCAGCGTGGCCCATCTGAGTCATAAATTCGGAGCCGATGTTGAAGATGCGATACCACTGTTGCTGGCAGCTCGCGACCAGGGACTGGTTCCCCGGGGCATCAGTTTTCATGTGGGCAGCCAGTGCCTCGACGCCCAGCGTTACGTGGAGGCCCTCGACACCACTCACGGTATTTTTGAAAAGGCTCTCGCCGCCGGTATCGAGTTGAAAACCATTGATATCGGAGGCGGATTCCCGGTTCATTATATTGATGAAGATATCGACATTGAAGACATGTGCCGCACCATCAGAGAGCACTACAGAAAACTGTTTGGCGAGGACAGCGGAAGAACCTGCCACCTGATGGCCGAGCCCGGCAGGGCCATCGTTGGCGACGCCATGATTCTCGTCACAAAAGTAATATCCGAGTCGGTGCGCCAGGGCCAGAACTGGTTGTATTTTGACGATGGAACCTATGGCAGCTTCATGGAAGTTCTGCTTTATCAAATGAAATTTCCCTGGCGCACAAACACCCGGGGCCCCATGACTCCCTACGTGCTGGCAGGACCAACCTGCGATTCCATTGATGTTTTTTCCCGAGATTCAGGTGGCGAAATCTGCACCGTGGATTTGCCGGAAATGCACCTGGATGACTTGCTCATTGCCGGCAGCATGGGAGCTTATACGTTCTCCGAGTCCACCCGGTTTAATGGATTTGAGCCGCCGAAATTTGTCTTTTTTGATTGAGCCGGCAAGTGGTGTCAATGGCGGGAATTACTGTTTTCACCAGAATACATTCTTTCAATTAATTGGCGATATTTTTCCGCCACCACTTTCCGTTTCACTTTCAAAGTCGGTGTGATTTCTCCCGCCTGCTGAGAGAACTGCCTGGCCACCAGAGTGAAACGTTTGATTTTTTCAAAAGGCGCCAGGTTTTTGGAATGTTCGCGGATGCGTTTGTTGTACAGCTCGACCACCTCGGGCAATTTGATCAACTCTTCATGATTTCTGAATTGGAGCTGTCGTTGTTTGGCAAAATCCGCCAGGTTTTCAAAGGCCGGCACGATGATGGCGCTGATGAACTTCTGTTTGTCGCCAATGATGGCCAGCTGGTCGATAAAATGATCCTTGCCCACCATGGTTTCGATGCGCTGAGGCGCAATGTTTTTTCCGCCGGCAGTGATGATCAAGTCTTTCATGCGATCGGTGATGAGCAAATAGCCGTCTTCGTCAATGCGGCCGATGTCCCCGGTGCGGAACCACCCTTCAGTGAAGGCCTTGGCATTGGCTTCGGGCATGCCGAAATACCCCGACGTGACGTTGGGGCCTTTGACTTGAATTTCTCCCGTGTCGGCGATACGGATTTCCACCCCATCGACCGGCTTGCCCACCGTTCCGAATTTGAAATCGCCGGGTGAGTTGCACGTCAGCATGGGTGCGGTTTCTGTCAGGCCGTAACCCTGGCAAATGAGCAGGCCCACTTTGAGGAAGAAATCCTCCACGCTGCGATCGAGGGCGGCGCCTCCTGAAGAGAGAAAGTTTTTAGGCCCACCCACCACATTGCGGATTTTTGTGAGCACCAGTTTATCTGCTATGCGGTAGCGCATTTTGAGGCCGCCGGAAATTTCGTTTCCTGCGTAATGGGCGGTCCAATATTCCTCTCCCACCCCAAGGGCCCAGGCAAAAATTTTCTTCCGCAGCGGAGGCGCGCTTTCAGCCTTATCCAGAATAGCGGCATGGATTTTATCGTACAACCGGGGGGCACTGACCATCACCGTGGGCCGGACTTCAGCCAAGGTTTCGATGACTTGTTTGGGGTCCTTGAGGATGGTGTTGGTGGCCCCGCTGAGCAGTACGTATATAGACCAGGAACGTTCGTAAACGTGGCTCAAAGGAAGAAAGCAAAGAGAAATATCGTTGGCATCCACCTCGAAGCGTGAATCGAGGGTGGTGTGCTGGTTCACAAAATTGGCATGACTCAGTTGCACACCCTTGGGCCGGCCGGTGGTGCCGGATGTGTAGATAATTGTGGCAAGGTCATCTCCAGCCATGGTTTGGTGGCGGCTGGCGATGTCCATGGTGGTGGTTTCGGAGGGCCTGGTGGCTAAAAAGTCTGCAAAGGCCAGGATTTTGGGATCGTCGGTTCGGGCGTCGGGATCCATCAGGATGAGGTTTTCCATGGCGGGGCACTGGGACAAAGCGGCACTGGCCACAGGAATTTCGGCTTCGCCTCCCACCAACAACAGGCGCATTCCAGAATCGTTGGCGATCACACTCAACTGTTCGGCGGTGCTGGTGGCGTAAATGGGCACAGTGATGGCGCGGATGGACAGTATGGCATAATCGGCAATAAGCCACTCGGGCATGTTGGGCGAAAAAATGCCCACACGGTCGCCCGGTTTGATGCCATGCTCCACCAGACCGGCAGCAAAATTTTCGATGGCTGCGGCCATTTCTTCATAAGTGTGGTGGTGCCACTGGGTGCCACGTTTGTGGCGCAGGGCGGTTTTGGTGCCGTAGGTTTTGGCGGCAGCCAGAATTTGCAGACCGATGTTTCGCAAAATGGGATCTCCTGAAAAGAAGGGTTTCCGGTAGTATACTTTGTTTTGGGGTGAATGTCCTGAAAAAGAAGTTTTGGGGTGAAAACGTTATTTTGTGCTTTCTCTCATCGCCAATCAAGAAAACTCAAACCTGATCAGGCGTTTCAACAAAGCCGTCTTCCGAAATGCCAAAACAGTGCGGGACTCCTGCGAAACCCTTGGTTCTTCATCACGCTTCAAACCCACAAGACCGAACCATTCGAGATAAACCAGAAAACGATGCCTTACAATGGCCGACCTGATGTCGTAAAGCTGCCTGTCAAATATCCTGGCCACCGAGGGCAATATCAGTTGTTCACTTGTTTGTCCCAGGTCATGCCAACCATCCTTAAGGGCCGACAATTGATAAAGACTGTATCCAATAGAGTCCTGAAACTCCGGCAAATCCATCATGCGATCTCTATAAGACAAGTTGAAATCCCGGAAAAACGTGACGAAGAGGATAAGGAAAAGACTTCCTTCAAAACCAGGCGCCATGAGTTCCTGGCCCATGGAGGTGACCTGGAATTTCTGTTTTCTCATTTTAATTGTGTCAGCCAACTCCAGAACAATTCGAATGATCTCCAAAGCTGGAACATCAGATTCATTAATGACCTTATAGTGTTGTTTTAGAAGGAGCAGGTATCTATCTGAAAAACCCATCTGCTCTATTATGGAAGCGACAAATTTCCGGTTCAGGTTGCCCGCCGTTGTGGCTTTCGTTCCCTTTGCTGCCAAAGCATGCAAAATCAGATGCGCTCTAGTGATAATGGGTGTGGATATGACTTCGCTGGTTGTCAGGTCATGGCACAGCTGTATACCAGGAGTAGCAGGGGACCAATCCTCATGAACAAGACAATGGACCTCCCGGGAGGACAGATTCCCAAAGTCAGGACGAGGTTCACTGTTCAAATGATCCACGAGAATTTCCAGGGTTTCATTTGTTTGGCCGATGGGGGCATTTGGTGCAAAAGAACGGTGCATTTCTTCCCCTGCGGCAAGGAGCTTAACCAGAACATGCTTGAGTGCTTTGCGGATTTTGGGGTTGTTGAGTCTGGTGATGGCCGTGATGGTGGCGGCAGACAAGGTTACTATTTCATCGGCGGTTAAGTTGGGTATCCCCAGCGTTTGGGGGGATAATTTTTGGCGCAGGCCCGGAGGTATTTCTGTGTTTTTTATTAGAAGGGCATAGTCCGCGGGTGTCAGTTTGGAGATCATTTGAACCTGCTTTTGTCTGGTGATGGTTATTGCCGATGGCAACATGATATCAAAAAATGAGCCTGAGAGATGCAGAATTTCTAAAATTCCCGCCGGCGGGAATCTGGGTTGAGAATAAAAAAATCTCCCATTGCCAAAAAACGGTTGTTGAGTAATCTGATTCTGTAGACGCCACTGAGGTCCCCCAACTCAAGAGGTTTATCATGACTCTCAAATTCCTGGAAAACAACCCACCTTGGGATTGGCCTGAAAATGCCGACCAGATCATCCTGAAAGTCCTGCAAAACCCCTCCGCCACCAGCGAAGACCGGCTGCTGGCAGCAGAAATGGCTGGCGACAGCGTCGTTGTCAACAAAGCGCTCATTGATGCTCTGCTCGAGATCATCAACTCGGCTGATGAGGCCGAAGAATTCCGCTCGGTGTGCACCATGGCCCTGGGTCCGGTGCTGGAACTTCTGGACATCGACGATCTGGATGACGATCAGCAATTGCACGATTTTTCGATGCTGATACCGACCATTCTACAGCCTCTGCAATTCGATGAAAATCCTCCTGAC
>JAOZJV010000241.1 GCA_029935695.1 Candidatus Krumholzibacteriia bacterium
ATCGGCCTGTCCCAGGGTGAAGCCACCCATTTTCGAGGCGATTTGCATCACCTGTTCCTGATACAGGATCACCCCGAAAGTATCTTTGAGAATGGGTTCAAGACACGCGTCTTTATAGGTCACCTGTTCACGGCCGTGCTTGCGCTCCACATAGACCTTGTCCATGTCCGCCCCCAAGGGTCCCGGACGGTACAAGGCGCAAATAGCCGTGATGTCGTCGTAAACAGTGGGCGCCATTTTGCGCACCAGTTCCTGCATCCCACTGCTCTCCAGCTGGAAAATGCCCACGGTGCGGCCTTCCTGCAGAAGCTTGTAAGTGGCTTCATCATCAGTGGGAATATTTTTGGCTTCCATGAGGGTGCCGGTGGTATCGGCAATAAGCTTCAAGGCCTTGTCGATGACAGTCAGAGTGCGCAGACCCAGAAAATCCATCTTCAAAAGGCCCAAACGCTCACTCATGTTCATATCAAACTGAACGGTGATGTCACCCTTGTTGTTCTTGTACATGGGCGCATGTTCAACCAAAGGGCTGGGCGTAATCAGCACCCCGGCAGCATGGATGCCCGTGTTACGGTTCATGCCTTCCAGCACCAGGGCATTGCGCATCAAAAGGGCATGATCAGGAGATTCCTTGGGCAGATCTTTCAGGCCCGGGGCCTCGTCAATGGCCTTTTTCAGGGTGATGCCCACTTCTTCGGGAACCATCTTGCTGATGCGATCGCTTTCGGCAAAACTGAAATCGAGCACACGGGCCACGTCCTTGATCACCGCTCGGGCAGCCATGGTACCGAAGGTAATGATCTGGCTCACATTTTCACGCCCGTATTTCTGGGCCACATACTCGATGACATCGCCACGCTGTTCGTAGCAGAAATCTACATCGATATCAGGCATGCTGATGCGTTCGGGATTCAGGAAACGCTCGAAAAGCAGTTGGTGCCGGATGGGATCAATATCCGTGATGCCCATGCAATAACACACCAGGGAGCCGGCGGCACTGCCACGACCCGGCCCCACGGGAATTTTCATCCGGCGGGCGGCATCGATGAAATCCCAAACGATGAGAAAATACCCGGCAAAGCCCATGGTCTTGATGATGCCCAACTCATAAGTCAGGCGTTCTTCAAGCTCCGGTGTCATGGCAGGATAACGCCCCTTCAGGCCTTCCCGGGAAATGTGCTCCACATATTCATCCGGAGTGTTGAAACCCTCGGGAAGATCAAACTCGGGCAGCAGCAGTTTGCCCAGTTCCATTTTGAAATTCACCATGTCGGCCACCTGCAGGGTGTTTTCCACAGCCTCGGGCCAATCCTGGAAAAGCTTCAGCATTTCCTGGGTGTCTTTGAAATAGATTTCCGGGGTGGCGCTGCGCCAACGGTTGGGGTCGTTCAGAAGACTGCTGGTCTGGATGGCCATGAGGATATCGTGGGCCTCATGATGGGCCTTGTCCAGGAAGTGGCAATCGTTGGTGGCGATGATTCCCAACCCGGTGTTTTTGGCCACCTGGGGCATGAGTTCGCGGATGCGCGCTTCTTCTTCAATGCCATGGTTCTGGATTTCCAGAAAGTAGTTTTCCCTGCCCAGAATTTCCTTATAAACGTTGGCCACTTCGGTGGCTTTTTTCACATTGCCACTGCTGTGCAGGTGGTAGGCAGGCTCGCCACTCATACAGGCCGACAGCCCGATGATGCCTTCACTGTGTTCGCTGAGCAGTTGGTGGTCAATGCGAGGGCGGTAATAAAAGCCTTCCATGTACCCTTTGGATGAAAGTTTGCAGAGATTCCGGTATCCGACCTCATTCTTGGCCAACAGCACCAAATGGAAGGCCTTGTTGTTGATTTTGTCGGCCTTGCGGTTGAAACGGTCTGCCGCGATGTAGGCTTCCATGCCGAGAATGGGTTTGATCTTGTTTTTCTCACAGGCCAGATAAAATTCCACGGCGCCGAACATGTTGCCATGATCGGTCAGGGCCAAGGCCTTCTGCCCCAGTTCGGCAGCCTTCTTGGCCATGACACCAGGCTTCATGGCTCCATCCAGAAGGCTGTAATCAGAATGGTTATGCAGATGAACAAAGTCGTTGGGGAGATTCAACTTAAATAGTCCTGATACTTTTTAAGGCCGGATTTGGTGGGCGCGTTCAAGGTGCTGCGCAAGATCATCGCTACAATAGCAGATTGGGGCACACCCCACAACCGGGTTGGACACTAAACTCGATTTATTACCCTTTGGGTGCTGTGATTATTCTGCGTAACCCTCACGCAGCCGATCCAGCACATCCAGAGCCTCAATATCATTTTCTTCGGCAATATCTCTCAAACTCATGGCTGGATCAATACTCAGGCCGGTGGCCGTCAGAATTCTTACAGCCTCATCCACATCACGATTATATTGCTCACAGAAAACTTCAAGAGAAAGTCTGCCCGATCCCTTGGGCATGCTTTCGGGAAGGGCCATGGGCTCTATAGACCTGGTCTCCTCGGGCCCCAGCATGATTTCATACAATTGCTGAGGAGACATCCCGTTGGCCGTGGCAATTTCCACCATTGGAAGTTCCGGATCCTCCACCACAATACCGGCTGCTTTCAAATTGGCCCTGGCCACTTCGGAATCCAGATTGACATTGCGCAGGAAAGTCCGCAGAGGCGATTCTTCTGCATGTCCGTAGGGCGGCTCGCCCAATTCAGCAGCCAGATCCTCTTCGATAACTCCACGCAAATCCTGGATCCACACCATGGGAGGCACTTCGGCAAGAGTCAGCACAGCGAAAACTGCCACCACTGAAAAAGCTGCGGTGAAATTGGGTGTAAAAAGACGGAAATCACGGGCCTTGTTCTTCATGTAGGCAGTCATGGGACGCCAGTTATAATACACGTGAAAAAACGCAGCAATGAGCATGAAAAACCCGAGGTTGGTGTGCAACGACCCCCACTGGCTTTTGCTGATTCCCCAAAGCTTCCACTCGGCCCAATAAGCGACCCTTCCCTGGGGAACGATATAAAGAATAACACTGGTGGTCAGCATGGTGATAACAGAGAGCATGAGGCTGAGAGAGACAATGCGGCGCAGGTTCAAGGGGATTCCTCCTGGGCATGAATTTCGTAGGTGGCGGCAGCGGTGTTTCCAGCTTTATCAGTGGCTTCAACATGCAACAAATGTTTTCCAGGGATCATATTTTCAGGCCACTCAATCAGTAAGCGATCCCGAGGGGTGTCCGGTTCAACAATCAAAGGCCGACCGTCAAACAAAGCGGTAATGGAACCAGTGTCCAAACCTGAGCCCTTGTCGATCAGATCGATGGCCGTGACCTCCCATGGGGAAAAACTCACCCCGGCCACTTGTGAGACAGGGCCTGGCTTCACCTTCAGCAGTTGATTCGTTTTCATGAAGACCGGAGGCTGAAGATCTTGAAAAACGGCGTGCAGTCCAGGCTCTTCCAGAAGAAATTCCGGATTGCCGGAGTCGGTCAGAGTCGTTACCAATTCCCAGTGGTCCTTGATGTCGTAACGGTACACACCCACCACAGTAGTTGAATCAGAGTTCACAGTTGAACTCTTCAGCGGTCGGGAAACAGGAACGGAACTCTCGATAGGCCAGTCCGCTGCCAGGTACTCGGTGGCATCTCCCATCATCTTTAATCCCTGGCGGTGGGCATCTTCAAGTAACTTGCCAGAAAGCTCCAAAGTCCTGACCCACAACTCCAGATTTTCGAGCACTTCCCCTTGATGATCTGGCTTTAAATTCAGGATGGTGAATCCAGCTTTTTCAGGATGGCCGCTGCTGAAAAATGGTGTCAGGCGGTATGGCTCAGGTTCAGCGCCGGAAATGCCCAGGGGTTGGCTTTGCCAAGAGGTCTCTTCCCCCAACTCCGGCTCATTCTGCACGCGTAGAGTCCAGTGAACTTCGGCCTCTCCACCAGCATGATCAGAAACTTTCAGGACCAGATGATGGTCCCCTTGTGAAAGGCCATTGCCACCCTTTCCCAGATACCATAAATCGCCTTCCCGGCCTTTCAATGTATTGGCCCGGCGGCGGTGCAACCAGTGCTCCCTGGGCACGCCTTCGTCAGTCCAGTCGGCCCAGTCGGTCCATTCCAAACGCTGAAGAGCATTCTCATTAAAATCGTACCGCTCGTTCAGGCACCGGTAGACCAGTTCATCATCAAGAATCAGTTCGATGAGCCAGGGTTCCAGCTTGTGGCCGCGGATATCAGAAGCATCAACCATGCGGGCGCTGAAGGCCACCGGCCCGGAAATATTCAACACCCCAAGGTTGCCGTGCAGCCCGTTCCCCTTTTGAGGATCCAACACCCACTCGCCCTTTTGACCATTGATTCTGGCCGACTCGGAGGCTGGCCAGGCCCGCAGGCGGTGGATCACCGGCGGCAGGGTGTCTGCAATGTCAAAGCCGTGATCCAGCGGATTGACAGGTCGCTGGTTACGGTCCCGCACCTCAAAATGCAGATGCGGGCCACCAGTTCCGCTTTGCCCGCTAATACCCAGGACCTGTCCTTTTTTGACAGGTATTTGCCCCGGCTTGAATTCCAGGCGCGCCCGGTAAGTCTCATTTTCCTGCTGGGCCTGCTGCACCCGAATCCGCAGGTCATCATTGAAACGGGCCAGGTGGGCAAAAACGAAAGTCCTTCCCGAGACTCCACGCAAATAAACAACCCTGCCGTAGGCTGTTGGCGTGCAGCGCACCCGGCTGATGTAGCCATCCTCCACCGCCCGCACGGTAAAACCCTCCCGGGACTGGGTTTTCAAATCCAGCCCGGCGTGAAAGCGACCTCCTCTAAACTCCATGAAATTACTGGTCAGGTAGCGTGTGGAGAGGTCCAGAGGCCAGGTTGGAGCCTCGGCCCCATCTGCGGCCATCGCATTCAAGGTCCCTGAAATCAACAGCACGAGGGTACAATATTTGCCAAACGATATCATCGTTGCTACTCCATATTTAAAGTGATCACGAAAATACCCGATCACCTTTTAAGGGACAAGCTCCACTTCAAAGTGTAGAATAATATATGTGGAAGGATCCACCCTAACCCGCCTCATCAACAGGAGGGCTCTTATGGAAAACACGACTGGTCATTGGATCGACGACAAGGACAGCATTCCCATTCCTGAAGGGCGCTGCTTTCTCCTCGACACCAACGTTCTTCTCCACGATGCCGACAGCCTCACATCCTTTGAAGAGAACAACATCATTTTGACGGTGGAAGTTCTCGAAGAATTGGACCGATTCAAACGTGGCAATGATGAAAAAGCCCGCAATGCCCGCCGGGTGATCCGCACCATCGACGGCTTGCGCGATGGCAAATCCCTGAGCCGGGGCGCCGATCTGCCGGGAGGTGGCAAACTCTACATCACCGTCAAAAACTATGGGGAATACCTGCCCAAGGGCATGGATCGCTCCATCATGGACAACCGCATTCTATCGGTGGCCTGCGCCATTGAAAAGGGTGGCGGTGATGTAGAATTTATCACCAAGGATATTAATGCCCGGGTTAAAGCTGACGCTTTGGGCATCAAGACCAATGACTATCTCACCCGCCGGGTGAACTTCGACGAATTGTATTCCGGTTACAGCGAACATGTCATTCCCGATGAAGCCATTGACAGCTTTTATCAGGGATCGCCCGTGGACATTGAAGGCGAGCTCAAACCCAATGAATGCGTCCTGCTGAAAGGCATGGGAAACCCCAAGCACACGGCCCGGGGTATTTTCAGGGCCGAGTCGGGTTTGGTCGAACCGCTGCAGCATGCCGATTCTCATCCCTGGGGTTTGACTGCCCGCAACCTTCATCAACAATTCGCCCTGGAGTTGCTGATGAGACCGGATATTAAACTGGTGACCATGCTGGGCCAGGCCGGCACCGGGAAAACCCTGCTGGCGTTAGCTGTGGGACTGCATCTGGTGGCTGAAGAAAAACGCTACCGACGCATCATGGTCTCCCGTCCCATCATGCCTTTGGGCAAGGACATCGGCTATCTGCCCGGTACCAAAGATGAAAAATTGAGCAGCTGGATGCAGCCTGTTTCAGACAATCTGCAGTACCTGGTTGATCCCAAAATGA
>JAOZJV010000242.1 GCA_029935695.1 Candidatus Krumholzibacteriia bacterium
CCCGACAAACCCTTGAGCTTGAACATATTCAAACCTTTCCCATGAAATCTGATGAAAATGCCACGCAGGCACCGGATTAACTCTCCAATACCATCGGCAGCAGTAAGTTCCCGCTGAGTATTATAAATGATCTGACGAAGTAGGGCAACTTTCAGAAATCACTGAAAAATGGAAAAGAAGAGAAAGGGCGGTTAGTACCACCCTTTCTCAACTCGTTCATCGCAATCAGAATTGACCGGTTCCTATTTTTGGATCCGTTCCTTCAGGCTCTTGCCCGCCACAAAGGCAGGATACTTGGCTGCTGCGATGGTGATGGTTTCACCTGTTTGGGGATTGCGGCCATTGCGTTTTTTGCGCTTGCGTCGTTCGAACGTTCCGAAGCCCGTAATTTGGACACGGTCACCCTTGGACACGGCGCTGGCGATGATCCCTTCCCGCGGTGCGGTGGAAAAAATCGCGTCAATAGCACGCTTGGAATCTGCTTTGGACATTCCGGTTTGTTTGGCCAGTTTTTCGGTGAGTTCTGTTTTATTCATTTTCTCAACCCCTTTCGTTGCCTCATTTACCCAATGATTCGGAACTGTGTCAACCCTTAATTCGCAGAATTCCCAGGGCTCATGCGGTTTTTCGGCAGATTTAGAAGCCACCACTCAGACCACTGCCCAAAGCGCCCATGTTGCCTTCCTGGCCCCGGGTCAGCTTCAGCGAGGGAATGGATTTCAGATAGATGCGGAATCCGAATTCGGAATTGACATTGCTGATGGTCCGGTTGAACTCAAGGGCCCAACAGTGCAGATCTTTTTTCAGACCATACTGCTGCCGGGTGGGTGCGCCGGTGACCAGATCAAATGACCCTGTGTAATTGAATTTCCAGGTCTTGGTCAGCGTTGCAGTGACGCCTATGTTGGTGGTGGCCCGCCTGGTGCTTGACCGGTTGTCGTAACTGTAGGAAAAGGAGGCGTTCAAGTTGAAAGGAATGTAGCGGCCACCTTCAGTGGGATCATCGGTGTTGTCGCCGCCATCGCGGCCCTGGCGATTGTAAAAATCGTAGAAAGAGCTTTCTTCTCCATCAAAAAATTCTTCCGGGTCCTCTTCGTAACCCTGGTCCAGAAATTCATTTTCCAGGGCCAGAGAGTCGACAGGGGCTTCCATATCAACCCCCAACTGATCGATGCGCTTGTTGCGCACCAATTCAGGTTCTTCGGGCACCGGCCCCACATCGGCCCGGCCTGCAAAACTCAAACCATAGGTGAAACGAGTTGAAATAAGGGCCAGGTTTTTGGGGTCAATGGTGTTGGAAACTTTCAAACGCAGAGCGCGGCTCTGCCCCGGTTTGATGGTCAGTCCGCTGGAGATATTCCCCCACCGGTCACCAACCTCCTTCTTGGGGCTGTAGTTTGTGCTGAGGGACCAGTCAATCAAACCATCCAGTTTTTTCTCCGTCAGGGTGGAGTCGGCATCCCCGGACAGATATTTCAGATCGAAACGGTTGCTCATGGACAGGCCGATGCTGGTGCTGTGCATTTGTTTGCCCCCGGTCAGCCCAGGTGAAAGACTGTAAGAGCTATTCAGGCGCAGGGTGTGGCGCATAGCCTGCAACCGGCCCACGTTGAGGGGGAACATCCCGTACAGATTGGTGCCTACGCCGGCGCTGAATCGCAGGCTGGAGTTGGTCTCTTCGTTGACCTCGTCGTAATCCTCGAGATGACCGGTGGTGTCGGTGTCCGCCACATAGAAACGCCCGTAACTGCTATCCCGGTTCCAGGAGTGGCCGGCGTTGGCGCTGAAGCTCACGTTAAAGATGGAAATACGGGGCGGGCGCAAGGCCAGGGACCAGTTTCCCCCCGCGTCGTAACTGCGGGCGGTGTGCAGCTCGTATCCCTCTTGGTTCAGCTTGACGGAATAACCCTGCTTGAAGCTTGTATTGCGGGCCAGGTTGCCCAGAAGAGATCCCTGTTGCCCGCCCCGCAGGGGTTTGGCCAGGTTGAACTCCCGGAAGTTGAACGACATGGACGGCAAAGTCATGTTGTACAGACGGTTGTCCGTGGATTCATCATCATCCTCGGAGTTGACGTACTCTTTGCGCGAAGCATCGAGGCTGCTGCTCATGAAGGAAAAATTCCGGCTCAGATACATGCTGGATTTCATCTCGCCACTGACCACATCCCGGTCGTTGTTGCCGGAAAGATCGTTGGTGCTCAACGTGGTGCTGGCCATGCGCACATCACTGCGGAATTTGTAGTCGTCGAACAGAGTGGGCTGGTTGTGGTTCCAGCGGAACTGCCATTCCCGCAGATTGTCATCCCCGAGACTCATTTTTTTGGAATAATCGAACCCGCCATTGAAGGCGTACCGTTTGACGTACCGGTTGGAAATGCGGTAGGCAAAATCCCGGCGTTCGTTGTAATCGGCTTCGAAGATGAAATCCATGTTTTCGTTTGTGGCCCAGTAGTACCCAAAATCCCGGATGTAACGGCCTTCCCGGCTGGACCAGCCAAAATCAAAGGATGGAAAAAGAATACCCGACTGCCGACCGGTTTTCAGGGATTTGAAATAGAAAGGCAATGCAAAAACCGGCACCCGGCCGATGTGCAGGGCGATGGGTTTGCCCACCACTTTGTCGCCCATGCGCATCTTCATTTTGTCGGCCCAGAAGTGGTAATGGGGTTCTTCCAGATCGCAACTGGTCATGCGGGCATCGCAAATTTTCAGGGTGGTGTCAGGGAAGCGCTGAATCTCATCTCCCACATAAAAATAACCATCGAAAGAAGTCACACCCCGCTTCACGGCTCCGGTGCGGTTGCCAAAATCGTATCCCATCTGATAGCCGGCGATGTCTTCGCTGTCTTCAATGAAGGGATCGCCTTCGGCGTAGAGCTCGCGGTCCACCGTGCTGAGATTGATGTGCTGCGCGCTCAGCTTCATGGTGCCGTATTCCAGGACGGCGTTGTCGCGAATATCGATGGATTTCTTGTCCATTTCGAAATCCACCGAACGGCCGGTGTATTTCACATCCTCGGCATTGGCAATAAAATCCAGCCCCGAAGCCGTGGTGTCGTACCCGGCTGAAGCCAGAGAGTCCATGGCTGCGGTCATCAATGAGTCCAGAGCATTGGCAGCCATGGCCGGCGCATCCCCCGGGTTCAGGAAAGACGGCACACCCAGCACTCCGGTAAGCGAATCAGCGTAGGCGATGATGATGGAGTCGGCCACTGCCACCACGCTGGTGTCGATGCCCGCGGCCAGCAAAGAGTCGGCAAAGGCGGTGCTGTCGGTGGCGCTGCGGCGCAGCATATCCACGAGGCGTTCTGACTGACCCAGCATATCGCGCATGGCCGCCAGCTTGGCGAAGCGGTAGTTACCGGCCATATTTCCCACCACGTTAACCCGACTGACCCGACGACTCTTGAAGTCAATGGTGATGGTATCGCCCAGCACATCGTTGGTGGCCACTTCATCATTCAAATCCATGGGCGTGTAAAGACTGTGGGCCGAGCCGACAACGATGCTCTGGTGAATTTCCTCATCCACAAACTGGATGCTGATGCTGTCGCCTTCCAGAATGTCCATGCGCGGAAGGCCCTTGTAGATGGCGGCCAAGCTGTCGGGTGTGCTGTCTTCCATGCGGGCCGAGCCCACCAGGATGACCCGGTCCAGCTGCCCGTCCAGATAAAAGAACTCGATGCGATCACCAATCATGGTGTTGGTGTCGCTCATGTTGACCCGTGGATTTCCCGTCAACACCATGTGCTCACGACCATAGGCGATGGCCGTATCAGCCACGGCGCGGGTCTGGCCCTGATGGATGCGCACCGAATCAATCATCACTACTTTATTTTCGGACCGGAAGAAGCGCATCACCCGGGCCTTGCTCACCAGCAGGCTGCCTTCAGTTTCCCGGCTGGTCATGACCGGATCAATATCCACCTCGGCCAGATCTTTTTCTCCGTCAAAGAAAGCGTGCTCACCGGTGACCAGGTTCAGGGAACCCGGCTCCATGATGCGCACCTTTCCAAAAGCCTCGCCGGTGCCTTCCTGCCGGTCGCGGATGATGGTGTCGGCGCGAACAGTATAATCGGGAGTCACCAGCAGGGCGTCGGTGATCAACTTGAAGAACCGGCCATCGGAGCGTGATTCACCCTTGCGACCGGTGCCAATAACATCCGCTTCGGTCAGGCGTACATCGCCGTAAAAATCGGAAGTGCCTTTACCCTGATTGTGAAAAGCGTGGCGGCAGGTCAGAACGCCATCGTCCCGGGTCAAAACGACATTTCCCAGAAACTCGTAAACATCACGATCCCGGTAATGGCGAACAGTGTCCGCGGCAGCCGTCAAACTGTCCCGGTCGATGAAAACGTTTCCCAGGAGATAGGTGATGCGTTCACCGTTGACCAGCCGGTCGATGGAACGGTCGGCCCGAATTTGCGTGCGCCGTGCGGGAGTTGCCGGCTGGTCGCCAGGTTCGGCAGCCTGGCTCCAGGTTGGCGGCCAAAGTCCCACCAGCACCATCAGGATCAAAGAAGGCAGCAGAACGAACCGGAACAATCCGGTCAGGGTTCTGAAAAAGCGACTGCCTTCGGAGGATCTCATCAGCGGTCGGCCTGCTCTCGTCGGGCCAGGCTGGCCGCACCCACAGCCGCGGCCATGGTTCCCAGTTCGGCAGGCACCACCGGAATATTTTTTGCTTCATCAGCCAAAACCATTTGCGGAACCAGAGCCCGGCAAGGCCCCATGATCAATTCCCCGGCCTGGGCCACACCCCCGCCAATGATCACCCGGTCAGGATCCAGAAGGTTGACCATATTTCCCACCGCGTGCCCCAGGCGGTGACCCACCTCGGCAAAGATGGCCACAGAAGCGGCATCGCCCTGCTCAGCCAGCAGGCTGAGATCCCGGGTGCTCAGGTCATCACCTTTTTCGGCCACCATTTTAGCCAGAGCAGTGTCCTGCAATTCCACTTTGGCCATCAATCGAGCCTGCTTGAGGATGGCCACACTGCCGGCCCAGGACTCCAGGCATCCCACGCCACCGCAAGTGCAGGTGGGCCCCGAAGGATCCAGAACCATGTGGCCGATTTCCGCCGCTCCGTTGTGACTGCCCACCACCAGCTGACCATCCAGCATGATTCCGCCACCGACACCGGTGCCTAGGGCAATCATCACCAGATTCCGGCAGCCACGGCCGGCGCCAAAGCTGTATTCACCATAAAGGGCGGCGTTCACATCGTTGGCCACCACTGAGGGTATGTCCTGGAATTCGTTGGCAATGATGCGCTTCAGGTTGGATTCTTCCCAGCCGGGCAAATTGGGCGAGCGACCCAGATGACCACTCTCGGGGTTGACGATGCCGGCGCAGGCCAGCCCCACCGCCGCAAGGCGCGAGAACATGGCCTCGCCCGAGCCTTCAGGTGGGGAAATTTTTTCGGCCACTTCCATGGCCAGCCGGCCCAGGGTTCGTTTGCCGCTGTTGGGGTCTGTGGGCACTTCGCCCTGGTGGACAATATCTCCCAGACCATTGCTGATGATGTATTTGACGCCCGTGCCACCAATGTCTGCGCCCAGATAAAATTCAGTCGCCACCTTAAACTCCTTTTCAGGCCGATTGAACCCGTCGGGCCAAAACCGGCCCGGCCTCCACTTCCTCTCGAGTCATCTCCAGGTTTTCAAAACCCAGCTTATGCAAAACTTCGGCCACCATGAAACAGCTGCCCGTGACCAGCACCCGGTCATCCTTTTTCAGGTTTCGGGCCAGCCAATCCAGACCCGCCTGCATGTCCGGAGCCACCAGACCGGCTGGAGCATCGGGCCACCCTTCAGCAAGGGGTTGTGTTTCAATATCCCAGGCCCTCAACAAAGTCTGTAACTCTTCAGCATTGCGGGATCGCGGGATCGAGACCGGTGCTGCCAGAATCAGATCAAAACCCTGAACAATCTTTCCCGGCAGCTTTTCCAGTTCCTTGTTGTGCATGCAGCCAAAAAACACGATGCGCCGCCCCGAAATTTCCCGGCGGCAAAAATGAGCCAAAGA
>JAOZJV010000804.1 GCA_029935695.1 Candidatus Krumholzibacteriia bacterium
TAACGACCATGGAGCTTGTCAGCCGCCAGCCGCGTTTTGAGTTATATGATCCCCAATGGTTGTTCCGGGCCTGGCAACCGCCTCTGCCTCCTTTCAAGTCCGTACACGGTTTCACCGAAGACGGCACCCTGCCGGGCATTGTGGAAGACAGCATTGTGGGCAGTGGTACCATCGTTTCCGGGGGCCGGGTGGAGCGTTCGGTGGTTGGTCGCGGCGTGCGAGTCAATTCCTACAGCCGCATCACCGACAGCATTGTTATGGACGATGTGACGGTGGGGCGTAATGCGGAACTGAACCGCTGCATTGTGGACAAGGATGTGATCATCCCCGAAGGCATGCGCATCGGTTTCGACCGGGAAAAAGACGAACGCATGTTCAAGGTTTCGACTTCGGGCATTGTGGTCATACCCAAAGGCATGGACCTGTCGGGAATTGTCTGATCCGGTTATTTATAAAATTCTGGACGGCGGTCAGCGAACAAATCGTTGGCCGCCGTAATCTTTTTATCAGCTTCAGTGATGTTGATAGTGACCACCGCGGCCCCGGTCTCCTCTTTACCAAGCTGCACCAGCCGCTCGCCCGTGGGAGAAATCACCTGGCTGAGCCCAATGAATTCCAAAGGTGTATCGGTGCGCAACTCCCGGCCAATACGGTTGGCCGTCATGGTGAAAACACCATTTTCCAGGCTGCGGGTGATCATGGCCTGGGGGCACCAGGGCAAAACAAGGTTTGAGGGATGGGCGATGATCTGAGCGCCTTGCAGAGCAAGAGTCCGGGCCGATTCGGGAAAAATCCAATCGAAACACACCATCATGCCCACCTTCACACCGCAGGCATCCACCACCGAAAAACCCAGATCACCGGGATCAAATAGTTTCTTCTCGTCCATGAAGAGATGGATTTTTCGGTAGATGGAACGGCTGCCGTCGGGCCGCAGAAGCACGGCGCTGTTGAAGAGCCGGTCGCCATCCCGCTCGGCAACACCGGCGATGATGGTGGTGCCGCTGGCTTCAGCCACTTCGCTCAGGCGTGTGGTGATGGGGCCTGGTTCCTGGCCGGGGGCGATCACTTCCGCCAGATCCATCACCTCATCACGGTCTCGGAACTGGTACCCGGTGGCGCACAGCTCGGGCAGCACAGCCAGATCACATCCCGGGGGCAGGAGGCCAATGAGGTCGTGCAGGTTGGCGCGAATATTACCAAATTCGGGGCTGTTCTGGAGGGAGGCCACGGTGAGGGTTTTCATGGGCTTGCCTTTCGAGGTGCCAGACCGGTCAAGACTTCCAACTGGTCGAGGGTTTCTTCTCGGTCAAAATTATTTTGCACAAACAGCCGGCCTGTACGGCCCATTTTTTGGGCAGCATCAGGATTTTCCAGCAGGCGGGTGATGGCCTGGGCCAGGGCGTCATGGTCACCCACAGGTATCAGCAACCCTGTTTCCCGGTGGCTGACAATCTCCGGCAGACTGCTGGTGTTGGTGGCAATCACCGGCACGGCGCAGGCCAGGGCTTCGGCGGCCACAAGACCGAACCCTTCACTTAATGAGGGCATAACCAGCATGCTCAAACCCTGGTGGAATGGGGCCATGTCATCAATGGGCCCAAGAATTTCCACGCGCTGCGGATCCTCAAGTGTGTTACGCCAGGATTGAAGGTCGGGCATCAATGGTCCATCACCGGCCACCCGCAAAAGGGCATGGTGGGTGTGTTCGATTTGCGACCAGGCTTGT
>JAOZJV010000805.1 GCA_029935695.1 Candidatus Krumholzibacteriia bacterium
CTACGGAAGCAACGGGTTCCTCAAGAAGCATATATCGGAGTCATTTATGTGGTGTTCAGTGCTGCCATGATTCTGGTTCTGACGCAGGTAAGTCATGGCGGTGAATTGATCAATCATCTATTGGTTGGATCACTGCTGTGGGTTTCCTGGGCCACTTTTATTAAGACAACGTTGCTGTATGTTTTCCTTGGAATTTTGCTTTGGGTTTGGCGCAAACCATTGCGAACAATTTCCACAGAACCAGATCAAGCCCGCAAAGAGGGTTTGAATATGCGCTTCTGGGATATTGTCTTCTACATGGTCCTTGGCACCGTGGTTACTTCCAGTGTCCAAATCGCCGGGGTGCTCATGGTGTTTACGCTGTTGGTTGTACCGACGGTAATGGGAATGCGGTTATTCGCAGGACTGACCAGGCAAATGTTTTACACTTTGGGTGTAGGAACCCTGGCAGTGATTATTGGCTCGGCGGGCAGCTACGTACTGGATCTGCCCACCGGTGCCGCCATCGTTTGCGCCTTTGGTTTGCTGCTTGTTTTGCAAGTCATTGTACAGATGATCATTGGACGTGAATCGTTGTAACCCGTCAGCTGATATTCACTGAAATCGGGCAATGATCTGATCCTAAAACATCTGCCAATATCTCTGCACCTTCGAGACGTGAGCGTAAGGAAGCGGTGATTAGGAAATAGTCCAACCGCCAACCAATATTCCGATCCCTGACTCCGGGGCGGTTACTCCACCAGGTGTAGTGACCGCCCTCTTTTTCAAATTCCCTGAAGGTATCGATAAAGCCTGCTTTGAGCATTTTATCGAAGCTTGCCCGCTCTTCATCTGAAAACCCGGCGTTGCCCATATTGGGTTTGGGGTTGGCCAGATCTATTTCTTTGTGAGAGACATTCAGGTCGCCGCAGAAAATCACTGGTTTGCGCTTTTCCAGTTTGCGCAGGAATTTCAGAAAATCGACATCCCACTGCTTGTGACGATACTCGAGTTTGGTTAAGGCACGTTGTGCATTGGGAGTGTATACGGTGACGATGAAAAAGTCGGGGTATTCGGCGGTTAGTACACGGCCTTCGGTGTCGTGGTCTGCAATGCCGAGACCGGGGAAGACTGCCATGGGAGCTTGTTTAGTTAAGAGGGCCGTGCCGGAGTAGCCACGTTTTAAGGCGGGGTTCCAGTGCATAGTGTAGCCGGGCAGGCTAAGCTCAACTTGATAAGGAAGAGCGCGCACTTCCTGAAGGCAGATGACATCGGCATTGCTATTGGCTACGAAATTTTCGAAACCTTTTTTCTGGCAGGCGCGGATGCCGTTTACGTTCCAGGATACAATTTTCATCTTCCTCTATCTCATTCGTTGAAGGTTGGAAATCATCTAAAATTGCCACCAGGGAGCCACCTGCACTCCACTTCTTTGCTGAATACTATCGCCCCCATAAGCCAATATGGGTTCACTTTCTGAATCAATGTTCTGTCGCCAATAACCCAACTCTTTGAAGAAATCCTGGTTTATTGTTTTCCCTGATTTCATTTCCACGGGAATCATCTTGTTATCTATTTCAATGATCATATCGATTTCGTGATGGCTCCTATCCCGCCAATGATAAATCCTGGGACGAACCATGCTGTGAACCATATTTTTGAAAACTTCCATGACAATGAAATTTTCAAAAACAGCACCACGGGATGAGTGTATTCGCAAATCATCTTTTGAGCTGATATTTAGT
>JAOZJV010000806.1 GCA_029935695.1 Candidatus Krumholzibacteriia bacterium
CCGCCGGCGATGGAGCTTCGTCAATGAGCTTCTGATGGCGGCGCTGCACAGAACAATCCCGTTCACCAAAGTGAATCACATTGCCGGTATTGTCCCCCATGAGCTGAACTTCCACGTGACGGGGGTTGACCATGTACTTTTCAATATAAACGGCATCACTGACAAAGGCGGCTCCAGCTTCGGTGCGGGCGGCCACATAATTCGTGCGAAATTCTTTTTCATCCCAGGCCACGCGCATGCCTTTGCCCCCGCCCCCGGCGGTGGCCTTGATGATGACGGGATAGCCGATTTCAGCCGCAGCTAAAACGCCTTCTTCCACGGTATCGACCAGACCGGTGCCAGGCACCACGGGACATTTGGCCTCCATGGATTTGGTTTTGGCCGTGGCTTTGTCACCCATCATCTCGATAACTTCGGCCGAAGGACCAATCCAGGTGAAACCGTTGTCTTCACAGATCTGGGCAAATTCGGCGTTTTCAGCCAGGAAACCATAACCTGGATGAATGGCTTCGGCGCCGGTGATTTCAGCAGCTGCAATGATATTGGGAATGCGCAAATAGCTTTCGGCACTGGAGTTTTTTCCCACACAGACCGATTCGTCAGCATATTTCACATGGAGACTGTCGGCATCGGCCAGACTGTGGATGGCCACACTCTGGATACCAAGTTCGCGGCAGGCACGCATGATGCGCAGGGCAATCTCACCCCGGTTGGCAATAAGGATCTTCTTGAACATGCAGACTTCCATTCAGAAAGCGTAAAAACCGTGCCGGAAGATGACTCTTTCCTGCACGTGAAAATTGCGAGGGTCCACTCTTGTTGAGTGAGTTGCCATATTTTGGCCTCCCTTGCTGTCAATATCAAGAGAAAATGGCCGCCGGAGCGACCATTTTCATCTTCATCTCATTTTGTTTGAGGGATCAGATCCGGGAAATTTCCGGTTTCGCTGGTTCATTACTGCCTTCAAAACGCTCCCAGGTGGTGTCACTGCTTCCCTGGATTCCCTTGACCCGCAGGGCAAATTCGTGAGGATTGGAACTGTTGTGAGTGGCGTCCTCGAGGGAAACTTTTCCTTCTTTGTAAAGCTGCATCAGAGACTGGTCGAAAGTCTGCATCTGATATTGCACAAAACCCTCCTGGATCGCTTGCCGGATCATCACAGTTTTTTCCGGTTCACGGATGTAATCCCGGATGGTGCTGGTGGCGATGAGAATCTCTGCCGCCACAAAACGGTTCAGACCTTCGGAATCGGCCACCAGACGCTGGGATACGACCGACTGCAAGGTGGAGGCCAGCAGGAATCTGATTTCCTGGTGCTGGTGCGGTGGGAAAAAAGAAATAATCCGGCTGATGGTCTGGGTGGCGTCGATGGTGTGCATTGTGCTGAGCACCAGGTGACCGGTGTCCGCAGCAGTCAGGGCAATTTTCATACTCTCGGCATCACGGATCTCACCAATAAGAATCACGTCAGGATCCTGCCTCAGGACATGCTTTAACGCCTCGGCGTAACTTCCTGTATCGCAACCAATTTCGCGCTGACTAATGATGCTTTTTCGGTCCCGGTGCAAAAATTCAATGGGGTCTTCAATGGTGATAACATGACGTGCTGAATCTCGATTGATGATGTCCACAATGGATGCCAGGGTTGTGGATTTACCACTGCCCACAGTACCGGTGATAAGGATCAGACCCCTGGGTTTCATGGCCAGTGTTTTAACCACT
>JAOZJV010000243.1 GCA_029935695.1 Candidatus Krumholzibacteriia bacterium
TACTTCCCCACCCTTGCTATTGAATGATTTGGATGAGGACTCGGCCTTCTGCTTACTGACGACCGTGGTGAAATCGGCACGCCCCACCTGACCCGTGACCTTGATACCAAACAAACCACTCTTGTTGGAACTGTAGCCCAGCAAACGGCTGCCTGGCAGTGTCAGGCCCACATCACCGGTTTCGATGGTCTTGATGACTTCATCTTCATCGCCCTGGTACATCAGTTTGATTTTGGTGGCATCCGGTCCCATGGCCGCGCTGTTATGATCCACTTCGATGATGATTTTCTCGCCGATGACACCGGATAGGTTGACTTGCAGTTCCTGTTCCATGTCCAGGGACGGAAAGAGCGACTGGCTGGAGACGCGTTCGGTGGGAATGAACGGATTGACCACGGTGCTTTCGCCGCTGATGGCGATGCGTTCGCGGCCCGTGATTTTGATGCGTGTTTTCTCGCCCCGCCCAATAATTTTTTCCAGGGTGCGCGGAAGTTTGATGGGAATCGTCAGATTGATCAGACCCCCGTCTTCCGCTGTTTTGCCAACCCTGTTACCCCCGAGCAATGCATCGCGGACCATCACCCGGTCCACGGCCCTGAACCGGGCCCCGCCGGCATCAATTTCATCCACAAAGAGTTTCACCACTGAGTCGCCCATGGGCCGGGGTGGATAATATACGATGCCCCCCGGCAGGGTTTCGGGAGCTGGAAAGAGATAAAAGAATCGGGGATATTCGATGGTGGTCACAAACCCCAGCATCCGGTTGTACTCAACCAAACGCTCTTTGTGCTCAAGGTCGACATTGCTCTTTTCGACCCAAAACTCCCGGAACGAATCTTTGAGATCAGGGTTCTTGCCTTCGTCCTTGAGCGGGTCAACACCAACATTGAGCAGGCGTTGGCGCATGACCATTCGCTCCACCCCCAGCAGCCGGGGATTGTCCGTGGCGGTGATCACCGGGTCCAAACCATAAAAAAGCCGACCCTGGTAATCGGGATCAGCGTGGG
The DNA here is from genome assembly GCA_029935695.1 of Candidatus Krumholzibacteriia bacterium. Taxonomy (GTDB): domain Bacteria; phylum Krumholzibacteriota; class Krumholzibacteriia; order LZORAL124-64-63; family LZORAL124-64-63; genus LZORAL124-64-63. Next base: position 1,008 of record JAOZJV010000243.1, read on the forward strand.
CCGCAGGAACGCAGGTCACCAGGGCCAGCATGACCAGAAAAGTGAGAATGTTGACTCGGTTTTTGGACAGGGTGGACGGATAACCCGCGTGCGGGCTTCCAGCCTCCTTGCTGCCAAAAATGATATTCAACCCTGACTCTCCTTGTCATCCTGCTGCTGGAGCGGCAATATTGGAACATTAAGGGGAAGATGCGTCCCCAAAATTGGCCAACATGCATCCAGATCGCACCGGTTCAGCAATAAGGTAAACGGTCGGAATCCATTCAGTTGTGGGCCAAAACGGTCGATGTTCATACGCATCATGCCCCACCTGGTGGTGCCGGCAAAATCAAGATGAAAATTCGATGGTGTCAGCCGTGCTGGTTGCTTACCTGGGAAAATCGAACAGAACAGGCGCTATGTTTCTTATTTACAGACACTTAATAAAAACTGCCGCCGGTCCATTCTTCTTCGGACTCTTTGTCATCACCTTCCTGTTGATGATACAGATCCTTTATAAATTCGTCGATCTGTTTGTCAGCAAAGGTGTTCCCCTTTGGATCGCCACCAAAGTTCTCTTCCTCAGTCTGGGACATACGTTTGCATTATCCGTACCAATGGCGGTGCTCATTTCAATCTTGATGAGCGTGGGTCAACTGGCAGCCGATCATGAAATTACAGCGCTGAAAGCCAATGGTATCAGCCTGTGGGCAGTGCTTCGCCCCCTGCTGCTGATGGCCGCGGTGGTGGGCATCGGTCTGGCTGCCTATAACCATTATGTTTTCCCTGAATCCAACCATACGCTGGCCAATCTGATTTATGACATCAACCGGCAAAAACCCATGCTGGAGATCCAGGAAGGTCAGTTCACGGAAATGGGTGAAAAAATGACCATTTTCGTCAAACACAAGGATGACCTCACCGGCCACATCGAGGATGTGAGCATTTTTGAGAAGGAAAAACCGGACGACCTTTCCCCCCGCCTGACCACAGCCACCTGGGGCACCATCATCCCCGATCATCAGTCAGACAGCCTGCTCATGGAATTATTTGACGGTGAAATTCATGAATTCCCAGACAAGAAAAACCCTCAGAAATATCAGGTTATCCATTTCAAAAAATACAAAATACGAGTTTCAAACATGGAACGTGATTTCAAAGAATCGGGACGTAAAGCCCGCAGTGACCGGGAAATGAATATGTCCGACCTGTTGGATGCAGCCCGTCGGGAGAGCAATCGCCAGGAAGAAGTCATCGGCCGGGTGGCTGATCTTTCGGGTAATCTTTTGAAGTGGCAATTCCAGTTGCTGAACAGCATTAAACGAAAAGATCTGCTGGGACGCCCCATCACCACTCAGCCCGGCGCCCGCAGGGATAAAATTGTGGATGGTAAATTCAAGGCCCTGCCCATGAAAGTGGAGCGGGTCATGGACCAGGCCGGTTACCAGGAAAAAATAGCTGAAAGCTACACCATCAAATCAAACCGTTTCATGGTGGAATTTCACAAGAAATTGGCCATTCCCTTTGCCTGCGTGGTGTTTGCCTTGCTGGGAGTGCCCATGGCCGTGACCGCATCGCGTAATGGTAAAGGTGTCAGCGTCAGTCTGGCTTTAGCTGTGTACCTGATTTATTATATTTTCCTGGTGGGCGGTGAGAAATTCGCAGACAAGGGCAAAATGGATCCAATGCTGGCCATGTGGAGCGCTAATTTGGTCTTGCTGGCCATCGGAATTCCCATTTTCATGAAATCAGTTCGTGAAGGCCGCATTCTGGAATTGAAAATGCCGGCTTTCCTCCTGCGGAACAAGGACAAGGACAAAACACCCTGATGCGCATCATTCATCAGCATCTTTTGAAGAATTTTCTGCGCAATCTGCTGCACACAATGGTGGGCGCCCTGATTCTGTTCACAATGATGGATATTCTGGACCACATGAACAGCTTGATGGATAACGAAGCCACCTTATCCATGATCATTCGTTATTATGCCTACAAGGCAGCCTGGATCATCGACACGGTGCTTCCCATTGCCATGCTGATGTCCACTCTGTTCACCCTCGGGGGTATGGCCCGTTATCTTGAACTGACGGCCCTGTTTTCTTCCGGATGGTCCTTGATGGGTGTGACCCGGCCGTTAGTCGTCCTGGCCGTGCTGACCTCCGTGTTTTCCCTGGGCTGGCGGGAATATGTCCTGCCCGAGGCCAACATTAATCGTAACCGGGTGTGGGAGGTGGAAATTCACAAGAATCCGGACCGCATCCGCCCCACCCAGCATATTTCCCTGACCGGGCCTGAAGGCCGGCTGTATCACGCCCGAAAATTTGACCCTAACACCGGGATCATCACCGGCCTTAAAATCCTCACCCGCCAGGGCAGTCAAATCACCGAACGCATCGATGCGGCCATAGCTGAATGGGATGGCACCCATTGGACTCTCAAAAAGGGCACCCGCCGCATCTTCCAGGGTGACGAAGAGATCATCACTGTTTTTGATCAACTGACGGCCCGGGACCTGAAAGTCAGCCCCAAAAGCTTTTATCGGGACCGCATCCGGCAGGAAGACATGAACATCCGGCAATTGAAGGAACATGTCATTCTGACCCGCCTCAGTGGTGGCGACCCCACCACCTCTCTGGTGGATATCCAGTTCAACATGGCGTTCCCCCTGGTGAATCTGATCGTCGTGCTCATGGGCATTGTTTTGGCCAGTGGCCCCCGCAAAACCACCGTTGCTTCCGGTTTTGGTCTCACCCTGCTGGTGAGTTTCGGCTTTTATCTCTTCATGAACTTCGGCCGTGCCCTGGGCCACAACGGCACCCTTTCACCCATTGTTTCGGCCTGGACCGGCAATGTGGTCTTTCTCATTATTTTCCTCATTATGTTTTTGAGAGCCCGCCGTTGATGCCTCGGGCTGAATTGTCTGGACTTGGTGAGAGATCTTCCTTAATTTAAGATGTACAAACGACCAGGCAGGAAAAGAACTCTGCTTTATCGACGCGGAGTTACACCAAGGTCAACCCCACAGGGAGATTAGTTTAAACATGAAACGAGCTTTATTACTTCTGCTGCCAGCAGTCCTGCTTGTTTTTCTGTCCATTGCCGGCTGCAACGACGAAACCGAGCCCACAATTTCCCGTCTCCGGGTTTATCCTGACTGTGGAGTCGTTCCCATGCCTGTTGAAGCTCTGGCTATTGCCACTGGTGGCAATGAAAGCGGAGATCCAACCGGGGGCAACAACAACCTCGACATCACCTGGAATTTTGGTGATGGCACCACCGGCGGCACCACTTCCATCGCCTATCACACCTATCAGGTTCCTGGAAATTACACCGTGGTAGCGACCGCTCAGGATCCCGATGGAAAAACCACATCCATGTCACAACTGGTGCGGGTGATGGCTGATACGCTGACCGTTGAAGCAAGCAGCAACTTTCCTGATGGCATCACCACTGTCAACGACACGGTGCGATTCGACGTGCGGGCTCTGTCCTGTGACGTTGATCCTGATATTGACGATGATTACCGCAATCTGAGTTTCAACTGGGGCATGGATGACAGCTTTTTTGTCTACCTGCCCGACGATACTCTTCATGTGGAATACGAATACACCAACCGCAGGCCAACTTTTCTGTTCGACACTGCAGGCACGTATGAGGTGACCGTCTCGGTGACTTTCCCGGCTCTGGCCACCACCAGGTATGACACCGTGTACCTTGAGGTGACAGACTGATCTGCTGATGGGTTATTTATAAAAAGCGGGACCGAATAATCGGTCCCGCTTTTTTTGTATCAGGCGGTGTCTAGAGGGCGTTTTTCAACTGCTCCACCAAATCAGCCTGCTCCCAGCTGAACTTGACATCATCCCGGCCAAAGTGCCCATAAGCAGCAGTGTCCCGGAAAATCGGCTTGCGCAGCCCCAGACGTTCGATGATACCGCTGGGTGTCATATCCACAACTTTGCGGATGGCTTCAGTGATGGCCGCGTTCTCAACCTGGCCGGTGCCGTAAGTGTCAACTGTGATGGACACAGGCTCGGCCACGCCGATGGCGTAAGCCACCTGCACCTGGCAGCGATCCGCCAGCCCTGCCGCCACAATATTGAGAGCCAGGTGACGGGCAGCGTAAGCTCCACTGCGGTCCACCTTGGTGCTGTCTTTGCCACTGAAAGCTCCGCCGCCATGACAGGCGCTGCCGCCATAGGTGTCGACAATGATTTTACGGCCGGTGAGACCACAATCGCCCAAAGGACCACCCACCACAAAACGACCGGTGGGATTGATATGGGATTTATAACCCTTGTGATCGATGGAAAATTTGGCGAGAACCGGCTCAATCACATGAGCCTGAATAGCCTCGCGCAAATCAGATTCAGAAATCTCTTCATCGTGCTGGGTGCTGACGACCACTGTGTCGATGGAAATGGGCTTGTCACCTTCATAAACGGCGGTGATCTGGGTTTTGCCATCAGGGCGCACCCAGGGCAGAGTGCCATCCTTGCGCACGGCTGCCAGCTGCTGGGCCATGCGGTGAGCCATGGTGATGGGCAGAGGCATGAGCACATCAGTCTCGTTGCAGGCATACCCGAACATCAGCCCCTGATCGCCGGCGCCACCGGGGTTAACTCCCATGGCAATATCCGCGCTTTGCTCATCAATGGATGTGATCACGGCGCAGGTGTCGGCGTCGAAACCGTAATCCGCAGAAGTGTATCCGATATCCCTGATGGTTTGACGCACCAGCGACGGCAGATCCACATAGGTGTTGGTGGTGATTTCTCCACCGAGGAAAGCAATGCCGGTGGTGACCATGGTCTCGCAGGCAACCCGACCTGCAGGATCCGCGGTCAGGATGGCATCCACGACGGTGTCGGAAATCTGGTCTGCAACCTTATCAGGGTGACCTTCGGTGACCGATTCACTGGTGAAGAGAAATTTCTCACTCATTGCTGCTGTTCCTTCCCTTATTTTTTTTATAAATTATGGGTTGTCCGAACGGGACAACCCA
>JAOZJV010000244.1 GCA_029935695.1 Candidatus Krumholzibacteriia bacterium
TATTTTGTTCCCAACAAAATATTCCCTGGATCCTTGAAGCAGATGACAAAAAAACTTTCCTGTTTATCATTTACTGAAAGGATCCTGCATCATGTTCGGAGGTGCTGAAATGTTGAAAATTCTGGTGGCGGCCACCCTTTTGATTGGGTCCTGCTCCCTTTTGGTTAATTTCCTACCCACTTCAAGGGGCGCCACTGAATTCAAGATGCCGACGTTCACCCTGGTGAGCGCGGCCCATGCTGCCGAGCCAGGTGACCCCAACCTGAGCACCTCAGCCAAGGACCCCAGGGCCATGGATAAAAAAGTCTACAAACCCAAAGAAGCGTGGGAAAAAGAACTCACTTCTGAACAATACAAAGTGACCCGCTGCGGCGGCACCGAGCCTGCGTTCACCGGCAAATATTACGATCACCACGAAGTTGGCATGTACACCTGTGTGGGTTGCGGCGCCGAACTTTTTACTTCGGACACCAAATATGAATCCGGCAGTGGTTGGCCCAGCTACTGGAAGCCGGTGGATAAATTCGCCATCACCGAGATCAAGGACATCAGCTACGGCATGGTGCGCACGGAAGTAGTTTGCAGCCGATGCGAAGGCCACCTCGGTCATGTTTTCACCGACGGCCCGCCTCCATCGGGTCTGCGTTACTGCATCAACTCCGCGTCCCTGGATTTTGTGCCTGAAGCAAAGGAAGAGTGACCCTGTTGGGTGAACAACCTGCGGCAACTCATGTGCTGATCACCGGCGCCTCCGCTGGGCTGGGTCTGGAACTGGCCCGGCTTTTTGCCGCTGATGGCTGCGCTCTGGTTCTGGTGGCACGCAATGAATCCAAACTGGCTGCCCTGGCCGGAATTCTGCGCAAGGATTTTGAAGTGGATGTGCGCATTATTCCCGCCGATCTGACCCGGCCGGATGCAGTGCAGGATTTGCTGAACGCCTTGCAGGAGGCCTCCATTGGCATCCGGGTCCTGATCAACAATGCTGGTTTTGGCTCCTACGGACGGATTCAGGATCATGAATGGGATCTCTATCGCCGCATGATCGATCTGAACATCACCGCCCTGACAGGCCTGACCCGAGGTTTGCTGCCGGGCATGATTGCCTGCGCAAATAAAGGAGGCACTCCGGGTATCATGAACGTGGCCTCCACCGCGGCTTTCCAGCCGGGCCCTTTGATGGGTGTCTATTTTGCCACCAAAAGCTACGTGCTGTCTTTCAGTGAAGCTTTGCACGAAGAATTGAAGGATGCGGGAGTCACCGTATCGGCCTTTTGCCCCGGTCCTACCCGCACCGAATTTTTCCGTCAGGATTCCATGATTCCCTCAGGTGAAATATCTGAAGAACATCTGGCCGAACATCGCCGCCGGGATGCCCGCCGCATGGACGCGGGGGCCGCCGCCAGTGTGGGGTACCAGGGTTTTCTGCGAGGAGATGCCATTGTCATCCCCGGATTAAAAAACCGATTTCTCGCTCAGGCAGGAAGATTTTTGCCCCGAGCCGTGGTGCGTAAATTGGCCTTCCGAATGTTAAAAACTGATTAATAAGCCTTCCGCCTTTGACCAACCAATGGAACAGGGTATACTGGGCCAGAGAATTATCGATTTTCCCACATCCTGATCAAGGAGCGATCCGTGAAAAACGTGACAGCCATCATCCTGGGGGGTGGACGAGGCACGCGGCTTTTTCCCCTGACTCTGGAACGCAGCAAGCCTGCTGTGGGCTTTGCGGGCAAGTACCGTCTCATCGATATTCCCATCAGCAATTGCATCAACTCGGGTCTCAAAAAAGTTTTTGTGCTGACCCAGTTTCTGTCCGCAAGCATGCATCGCCACATCATGCAGACTTACGCCTTTGATACTTTCACTGACGGCTTCGTGGATATCCTGGCGGCCGAGCAGACACCCGATCGTGACGCCTGGTTTCAGGGTACAAGCGATGCGGTGCGCGCCACCTTGAATCACACCATGTATTACGACTCGGATGAAATTGTTATTCTCGGTGGCGACCATCTTTACCGCATGGACTACTCGGAGATGGTGAAGCATCACCGGGAGACCGGCGCCGATATTACTCTGGCCGTTTATCCGGTGGTGCGGGACGAGGCCAGCCGCATGGGGCTGCTGCGCGCCGACAACACCGGCGAAGTGGTGGAGTTTGTTGAAAAGCCCACCGATCCCGAAGTCATCAATCAGTTCGCGGCTCCGAAAGAATTATTTGCCGCCCACGGTGTGGATGTTGAAGGAGATAAATATCTGGCCAGCATGGGCATTTATGTTTTCAGTCCCAAAGTGCTGCGCGCGCTGCTGGAAGATGAGAAGAAAACAGACTTCGGTAAGGAAGTCATTCCCGATGCCATCGCCACCCACAAGGTTGTGGCTTATCCATTCAGCGATTATTGGCGGGACATCGGAACCATCGGTGCCTTCTTCGAGGCCAACATGGAATTGGTGCGCAAGGACCCCGAGTTCAATTTGTATCATGGGGGCTGGCCGTTCTACACCCGCACCCGCAGCCTGCCGCCAAGCAGCATCATCAATTCGGAAATCAACAACAGCCTGGTGGTGGAAGGATCGTCTGTTGTGGGGGCAACGATCAACAACTGCATCCTGGGTATTCGCAGTCACGTGGGTGAGGGCTCCGTGCTGAAGGATGTCATTATGCAGGGCAACGATTTTTATGATGGCGAGCAGAATCTATACGACCAGGAGCAGAACAAAGGTCCTCTGCTGGGTGTGGGTAAAAACTGCCGCATCGAACGCTGCATCATCGACAAGAACGCGCGCATCGGCGACAACGTGATCATCGAACCCAAGCCAGGCGTGACCGAATACGAAGGCCAACGGCGTTGGATTCGCGATGGCATCACCGTCATCCCCAAAGGTACAGTCATTCCGTCGGGAACGGTGTTGTGATTCAGCGTTTTTTTTTGGTAATGACCATGGTGATGGCTTTTGCCGGTGCCGCCCAGGCCCAGGCCGAGCCCGATTGCTGGGAAATGTCCCGCCTGGTTTATCAATCGGCGCCGGATTTCATTTACGGTGACCAACCCGATTCCCTGTTGGGGATGTTGCTGGAGTGGGAAGATGTCTGCGGCGAGGCCGAGCCCGTCGTGCGCCTGAAAATTCTGGCTGCCATCTGGGACGGCGCCTTCACTGAGGAAATTTACGACTCCAGTATCATCGATGCCCTGATCTGGCGGTATGATGCCAACCGTCAGAAAAAAGTCAAAGACCATATTGATCCCTACCGTGCTTCCGGTGGTATCGCCGGCCCGGCTGACTATGCCTTTGGGGTCGCCTATTTCGACACCTTCACCACCGGCCTGGCAGACCAGCTGCTGCCCCATGCTTCTGCGGGCACAGTGGAAGAATTTTTCTGTCTGTTCTATTCCGGTGAGGTTGATCTGGCCTTCGCCATGCTTCACGGTGAGGAGCTGGCTGGCTCGGATTTGCGTTGGTATTACCAGAGAGAGATGAGTTCTCTGCAGCGGGAAGATCCACGGCCAGTGGTTGCCATCACCGGCGGACACTGGCGCCCTCAGGGTGACCTGGTGCGGGTGGGAGATCATTCCCAATGGGGATGCACGGTGGGCGTGCGCCATGATCGCTGGCTGGGGCGGGTGGTGTTGGAAATAAGGCCCGGGCGCACCGACTATCCCTATTGGGTTAATGATGGAGAATATCAGGGAATTTCTGACCGTTTCGACAATTTTTATCTGGGAGTGGAAGTGGGGCGGGAGTTGGTCAGCTATGGCCCGCACCGGCTGGATGTTTTCCTGGGGCTGGGCTTTGATGGGATCATGCCATTTTGGGAAGAAGATCTCATTCTGGGCACCGTGAATGCCAACGCCGGAATCGGCTATCGGGTTTTCCTGGGCCATTCTCAAAACTGGATTGCCGGGGTTGATTATCGGGTTGAGGCCATCGGAGCCCGCAACAGCGGAGGCACCGAGTTGTCAGGCGAAGCCAAGTGCTGGCGGGTCAGTGTGGGCTATTCTTTTGATTCAGGAAAAGGCAGGCGCATGTCGGGTCTGGGGCATTAGTTTCCCAAGCCAAATGCAGGAATTGATGCTAAGGTGTCAAAAGCAGCATCCTCAAAAGGAAGGCTTTCATGACCGAAAGTATCACCACACGACTGTCTCTGAGTTTGGGCAATTTATTTGATACGCTTGAGCACCGGTGGACCAGCCGGGCCACAGTCAAGCGTCTGGGAAATACCCTGGTCTTTGTTTTCCTGCTGGAGCTTCTGCTGATCGAGGCCAGACGCCAGGGCTGGCTGCCCGATTTCCTGATCCCCTACGTCAAATCAACCAACTATTTTTACGCGGTGAATTTTGCCTTCACCCTGCTGCTTGTTTTTGAGGTGGTGGAACTTGTGTTTTCCATGGCTCATTCGGTGGCTGGGTCGGTGGGCAAGCAGTTCGAAATTCTCTCTCTCATTTTGCTGCGTTCATCCTTCAAGGAATTCACCCATTTCAATCAGCCCATTGACTGGCAGGAAGTGGGCGAGCCCATGCGCCACATTCTTGCGGAAGCTTCGGGAGCACTGATCATTTTCCTGGCCCTGGGAGTTTATTACCGGTTGCTGAAGCATCAGAAAATCACCCAGTCCGATGAAGAGCAGGTCAAATTTGTAGCCGCCAAAAAAATCCTGGCTCTGGCCATGCTTCTGATCTACGGAGTGATCGCAGTGGTGGTGTCGTGGAACTGGCTGACCACGGCCTCGGCTACACCGCTATTCTTCCAAACTTTCTACACCGTTCTCATCTTTGCAGATTTTCTGCTCGTCTTCATCTCCCTGCGCTACAGCGGTTGTTACCACGTGCTGATCCGCAATTCAGGATTTGCTCTGAGCACTGTTGTCATCCGCGTGGCTTTGACCGCCCCACCTTATTTCAGTGTGGGACTGGGCATTTGCGCGGTGGTTTTTGTGCTGGGCATCACCTGGGCCTACAATCGTTATGTGCCGGTGGCGCCTGATAGTTGCTGATCAAGTCTTCCTGGCATCCCTGTATAATTAAAAAGCATACCAAATTAGTCGGCTTTATGTTATATTACTGTTGATCACAAAAAACACACAGTCCCATGGGGTCTGTTGATAACGAAAATTCACCCTGAGGGGAATAAAATGAAAATCAACCAACTCAAAACTCCTGGAACGCCATGGGTTCTGCTGGCCTGCCTGGTCTTGATCATGAGCGTGAACACAGGCCTTTCCTGGGCCTATTCCAGCGCGCCACCCAACGCCCGCACCAATGCTCCCGGTGAAGGAAATTGCACAAGCTGCCATTCGTCGTTTCCCCTGAATTCAGGCTTGGGCACCTTGTCGGTGTCAGGGGTCAATGGATCCTACGAAGCGGGAGCCATGTATGAACTGACCATCAGCCTTGATGATCCGGATGCCAGTCGCTGGGGTTTTGAAATCACGATTATTGGCGAAGACGGCCTGGCCATCGGCACGGTGGGAAATCTGAATGGGCACACCCAGATCTCCGTAACGCCCACCCGTGATTACGTGAAACAAACTTCTGCAGGCACACAGAGTGGAGTCACCGGAGGCGTGACCTGGCCTGTGCGCTGGACTGCCCCCGCAGAAGGCAGTGGTGATGCCACCATTTACATGGTGGGCAACGCGGCCAATGGAAATTTCGGCACCAGTGGTGACCGGATTTATGCTGCCAGTGAGACCTGGAATGAAGGCAGCGTTTCGTCGGCTCCTTTGCCGGCAATGGCCGCAGCAGAACTTCTTCCCAACTATCCCAATCCGTTCAATCCTCGCACCACCATTGCCTATGAGCTGGCCCAAAGCCAGTCCGTGCGTCTGTCCATCTACAGTCTGGACGGCCGTCTGATCAAACATCTGGAAGATGGTCTGCGTACAGAAGGTGCGCATGAGGTTCATTGGAATGGATTGAATGATCGCGGCATGGCTGTGCCCTCAGGAACATACTTCTACCGGTTGCAGGCCGGAAGTGTGGATCAGACCAGA
>JAOZJV010000245.1 GCA_029935695.1 Candidatus Krumholzibacteriia bacterium
CTGGCGGAATTCATCGCTCCCATGGAAGAAGTGGAAACGGTTTACGCCCAGGTGGGCGTCACCGAGCGCACCCTGGCCAGCTTGAAAGAATACAGCGCCGCCAACACGGCCCGCATCCGGGTGATGCTGCATCCCAGCCGCCATGGCCGCAATGATTTGACCAGGATCAAGGAACGACTGCAGCCTCTGATGGACGCTCAGGTGGGAGCCATCTTCACCTACCATGAAGAAGGTGTGGGACTGCGGGAAATTCTGGCCAGTGGTGAAGCTGCTTTCACTCTGGGTATCACCGCTGAAAAGAGCACCAACGCCTTGGCTACAGCTGAGATTCTGTTGCCCCGGCTGCGTGAAATCCCCGGTCTGCAGGGTGTGGAAATGGATCGGGTCATGGGTAATCCCACGGTGGAAATTTCCATCGACCGGGAGAAGGCCCTGCGCTTTGGATTGGAGCCCGAAAGTCTGGCTCAGGAACTGAAGAACCGCATCCAGGGCACTGTGGCCACCACTTACAATGAAGTGGAACAGCGCATCGATATCGCCGTGCGCCTGCCTCGGGAAACCCGTTATAATCTGTCCACTGTGCTGGCCTCCCCCATTGCCGTGGGTGACAAGACTGTGCCCCTGGGGTCCTTCGTGATCCAGACCACCGGTACCCCCGTGCGCGAAATCGTGCGGCGGGACCAGCGGCGGCAAATCACCCTGACCAGCGACGTAACTGATCGAGCCGTGGCCGACATCTGGGTGGATGTCAACGCCCTGCTGGCGCAGATCGAAGTGCTGGATGGCGTGGCCTTCCAAACCGGTGGCGAGCAGGAAGAAATCAACAACAGTTTCCGGGATTTGGGCTGGGCTTTACTACTCTCAGCACTCCTGGTTTACATGATTCTGGCCGCCCAGTTTGAGAGTTTCCTCGACCCGCTGATTATTTCCGCGGTGCTGCCGGTGGGTATTGCCGGCGCCCTGGTCACTCTCTATCTCACCGGGCAAACCATGAATATCATCTCGCTTATCGGTATGATTGCCCTGCTCGGTATTGGGGTGAACGATGCCATCGTGAAAGTGGCCACCATCCGCCGGTTGCGCGAAGACGGACTGGGTGGGCGACAGGCCATTCTACAGGCCAGCACCCTGCGTTTCCGCCCCATTATCATGACCACCGTAACCACGGTTTTGGCCATGGTTCCCATGGGATTGGGACTGGGCACAGGCGAGCAGATGCAGCGGCCCCTGGCCATCACCATCATTGGTGGACTTTCCATCGCCACCATGCTGACGCTGTTTTTGACACCGGTCGTTTACGAGATGCTGCACCGCCGCACTGATCGGGAGTATTGAGCTTATGATCCGCTTTGCCGTTGACCACCCTGTTGCCACCTGGATGCTCTTTGCCGCCCTGGTGGTCACAGGCCTGTACGCTGTGCCCCGGCTGAACATCGAAGCCATGCCCGAAACGGATCTGCCCGAACTGTCCATTGTCACGGGCTGGAACGGCGCCAGCCCCAGTGCCATTTTAAGGTCCATCACTCTGCCTATCGAAGAAGCAGTGGCTGGTTGTCACGGTGTGGAAGATCTGGATAGCATTTCACGCCACGGTCAATCTTCCGTCACAGTGAAATTCAAACGTGATACGAACATGGAATTCGCGCGGCTGGAACTATCCGAAAGACTGGGAGCTGTGCGCCGCACGTTGCCGGCCCAGGCCAGTTCGCCATTCATCCGGCCCTTTGTTCCCGAAGAATTACGCAGTGAAGATTTTTTCACTCTCAGCCTGGTCTCCCCCCTTTCCATGAACGAATTGCGCGATCGGGCCGAGACCTGGTTGCTGCCCCGTTTCCTGGCCATCAGTGGTGTGGCCGACGCCGAACTTCGTGGCGGGGCCCGCCCTCTGGTGCGTGTGCTGCTGGATCTGGAATTGGTGGAGCGGTACGGCCTGACTGCCGATGGCATCAGCGCCCGTATCAGCTCTCTTGATGATATCGTGCCCGCCGGCGCCATCCGCAAAGCCGGCCAGGAATTCACTGTCAGCGTGAGGGATTCGGCCTCGGTTGCTCGTCTCAAAAACACCGTGCTGCGAACCATCGGCAACCAGCCTATTACCCTGGGCCACGTGGGCCAGGTGAAACCTGATTATGAAGATGTTTCTTTCTACGCCCGCATCAACGGCGACAACGTCATCACTTTGGTGATCACTAAACGCAGTGGCCAGAACAGTATCACCGTGAGCAAACAATTGCGCGATGAGCTGCCCCGCATTGAAGCAGCGGCACCGTTTCCCCTCAGCTTTGAAATTGATCAGGATGAAGGCGCCGATCTGGAAGAAAAGCTGACCGATCTGGTCACTCGTTCAGGCATCATTCTGCTGCTGCTTTTCCTGATGCTGGCCATTGCCCTGAAAAGGGTGCGCCTCACCGGCATCGTGATCCTGTCCATCGTTTTGGCCATTCTCATTTGCCTGAGCATGTTCTACCTGTTCGGAATTTCCGTTAATTTCATCACCATCAGTGGTCTGACGGTGTGCTTTGGCATGCTGCTGGACAACAGCATTCTGGTGCTGGACGCCATCCACCGGCGTTTGTCGGGTAATAAGTCTGGGGACGCCACCGAGGCTCTGGTCAACGGCACCCGGGAAGTGGCTTTCCCCATTCTGGCCACCACCATGACTACGGTGGTAGCCTTCCTGTCGTTCATCTTCATGACTGACCGTTTGAGTTTGTTTTACGTGCCCCTGGCCATCAGTGTGGGCATCGCCATGCTGGCATCAATTTTCGTGGCTTTCGGATGGATTCCCGTGGCCTTGCGCGGACCCGCCGAAAGTGACATGCGCAACAGCAACTCGGCTGATGACGAGTTCTCCCTTGGCGGATTATCTCTGCTTTGGCGCTGGGCTTTGGGTCTTCTGATCCTCACTGCCGTTGGTTTGGCCGGCCTGTGGATTTGGAAAGATCTGCGCACTGTGACCGAGGCCCTGCCCTGGGTTGGCGCATCGGTGGGCTTGCTGATGGCCGTGGGTACTTTTGTCAGTTTCGTGGATGGGCTGACCCGCTTCCACACTCGTTTCTGGTTTTTTCCCATTATGCTGACCATCGCCGTCTTTGCCGGCACCTGGTATGTATTTGATGAAAAAGTGCGCACCGGCGGTTTTTGGCGACCCCAGCCTGCAGAACAAATCGTCGTTTATATCGAACGGCCCGTGGGCACCGACGTCAAACTGGCCAGCGCCACCATCCGGTTGTTCGAAGAAGAAGTTCTGCCTCTGCCCGAAGGCGTGCACATGCAAGCCAACGCGTCGAGTCAGCGGGCCTGGATCAACATGGAATTCGATGAAGAAATGTTGACTACGGCTTACCCTGAAATGTACCGCAACAAGTTCATCGTCCTGGCTGAAGAACTGGGTGGCATGTTCATCTGGATTAACGGATTTGGCGACACCTATATGAAAGGTGGGCGCGGCGGTGGCAACAGCAATTCCACCGTGCGCATCACCGGCTACAACTCCAAAGAGCTGAAAAAGATCAGCGACGGGGTGCTGGATCGTCTGGACCGCAACCGAAGAGTTCGCAACGCACGGCTCAGCGATGGCGGGCGTTTTTCCCGGGCCGGCACCGACGAGACCGTCATCCTTCTGAACCGTGATGTGCTGACCGAACACCGCTTGAGTGTGGCCGAAATGATGGGTCACATCCGGCGGCTGCTGGGCGTGGACAACCCCTGGCACATGATTCTTGACGGCGAAGACCAGCGCCTGATGCTGACCTTCGACGATGCCGAAGAAATTGAATATGACCAGATCATGGGCCGCATCATGACCACCTCCCGGGGTCAGAAAGTGCAGCTGGGTAAACTGATCTCCATCGAGAATCGACCCGAGATCAGCTCCATCACCCGGCACGATCAGCGGTACAGCCAGCTGCTCAACTGGGAATACATCGGCACCGACAGTATGAAGCGGAGATTCCTGGCTGACATCGTCAAAGGCATAGAGCTGCCCTACGGGTATACCGCCGAAGACATGAGCGGCGAGCAGATCACCGAGGACGAAGAAGACCAGCTCAAGGAAACCCTCTACTGGACCATCATCTTTATCTTCATGGCCATGGCAGCCATGTTCGAGAGTTTCTTCCTGCCCTTCCTGGTGTTGCTGACCTTACCCATGGCCATGGCCGGAGTGGGCGGCATTTACTGGGCCACCGGTGTGGAATTCGATTCATCGGCCAAAATCGGGTTGATCCTGATGTTCGGCATCGTGGTGAACAACGCCATCCTGTTGATCAACCGCTTCCGGTTGCAGGTGCGGGAAATTATTGAAGAAAAGGGCTTCAGCTCGGATCTGGTTCCCGCCAAAGGCCGGCTGGGCGCGTTTGATTTGTGGCGGCTGGAGACCAAAGAACGGCAGGGTATTTTATCCCAGTCAATTCGCGAAGGTGTGCGTATCCAGATGCGGTCCATTCTGCTGACCAGCGGCACCACGGTCGCCGGCATGCTGCCTCTGATTTACAACAGCGACTCCACCCAGGGACGCGACATCTGGCACAACCTGGCCCTCAGTTCCATTGGCGGGTTGACCAGCAGCACGGTGCTCATCCTCAGCGCCGTCCCCGCGCTCTACTGGATTTTCACCCGCTTTGGCTGGACCCTGGCGAGAGTTGGCGCGGCCATCGGTCGCTGGTGGAATCGTTTGCGTGGGCGCGCGGTGGCTGCACCTTTGGAACCGGAAAATGGGTAACACCGACGCATTGCTGGAAGAATTGACCGCACTGCGGCGACAATTGCACCGGGAACCTGAATTATCCGGGCAAGAGGCCGGCACCGCTGGGTGTATCCGGAATTTTCTGGTTGATTGCGGCGCCGATGAAATTCATGACAGTCTGGGCGGTCACGGACTGGCTGCTGTTTTTCGGGCTCCCGGCAGAAAACCCGGCCCGGCGGTGATGCTGCGCGCCGAACTGGACGCCCTTCCCCTTGATGAAAAATTTGACTCGCCCTGGTCCAGTCAGGTTCCCGGTTGTGCGCACAAGTGTGGCCACGATGGACACATGGCGATCCTGGCCGGAGTGGCTCGCCGATTGCAGAAACATCCTCCCGCGTCAGGATCGGTGGTCCTTCTTTTCCAGCCAGCCGAAGAAACGGGCAATGGAGCCGCCGCCCTGTTGAGTGATGACCGCTTTCAGGCATTGAAACCCGATTGGATTTTTGCCCTGCACAACCTGCCCGGTCATCCGGCCTGGAGTATTTTGACCCGCGAAGGGGCTTTTGCAGCTGGCAGCGTCGGTGTAAGAATCAAACTCAGTGGCAAGACCAGCCACGCCGCCTATCCCGAACAGGGCAACAGTCCCGACCTGGCCATGGCCAAATTGGTCACTGGGTTGGTTAATTTGACTCAGGACAATGATGATGGATTGGCTTTGGTCACCGTGGTGCACGCGCGGCTTGGTGAGCAGACTTTTGGTATCAGTCCTGGTGATGCGGAAGTTCTGGCCACCATTCGTTCTGATCGGGATGAGGTCTTGAAGCAGCTCAAGGATTCCGCTGCAGAACTTGGAAACGCAGTGGCCCTTGGAAGCGATCTGGGTTGTGAAATTGAATACTGTGAAGAATTTCCAGTTACGACAAATGACCCGGAAGCAGTGGCTGTCATCCGTCAGGTCGCAGGTGAACTCGACCTGGACCTGGAATCACCTGAAGAAAGTCCCTTCCGCTGGTCTGAAGATTTTGGGTTGCTGGTCCGGTGGGCTGGCCGGGGTGCCATGTTCGGTTTGGGTGCGGGTGCTGAGCATCCGGTGCTGCATGGGCCGGATTATGATTTTAATGATGATCTGATTCTACCCGGGGTCACTTTCATGGAACGTATTGGCAGAATGATCCTGGCTGGATAATTGATCGGGATGAAACTCACTTCACCGGGACAATAATGGTTTCAGCTTGTCAGAAAGTCCTTTTATGTATGGCCAAAAATTCCCGCCGGCGGGAATTTTTTTAATGTTTCATG
>JAOZJV010000246.1 GCA_029935695.1 Candidatus Krumholzibacteriia bacterium
TAAAACCCTTTATAGTTCTGGTAATGCCGTATTTAGTTTTTCCGGCAATTCTGGGGCGATGATCTACTACGACTTCTCCAATTTTAAAACCTTTTATTTTTAAAAGTGCAGGTATAAAACGGTGCATTTCTCCATATAAATTCAAATTATCAAAACACTCTTTTTTATAAACTTTTAGTGAGCAACCGCTATCATTTATTTGATCGTTTATAAGAATTTTTCTTAACAAATTTGCGCCTCTCGAAACAAAATTTTTCATAAAACCGTCTTTTCTATGTTTTCAATTCACCGCGCAAGTATCCCCCGGCCGCCATTCTCTCCACTTCGGAATTTAATGCTCTGCAAATGTGCAGTGCCTTCACCGAACATCTCATGGGAACCAGACAATTCAGCGACACCATGCTGGCCCTTGAAAAAAGCACCCTTCTTTTGCCTGACGACAGCAATTTACCCGAAAGTCATTTTGGGGTGATGCGATTTGGCAGCATCGATTATTCACCTTTCCAAAAACAATTGCTCACCTTGGTTGAGGCCATGGAGAAAAAGCGGGTGTGTGAAATCACATACCGAAAAATCGGCGAGAAGAGAGCCAAGAGATCGCGCATCAAACCCCTGAAGGTTTTTGCCCAGAATGAATCGGTTTATGTGCATGCCAGGTATGCAAAAATGCCAGGCAAGCCATTCAAGGTCCCGGATTACGACCCACTGCTGGCCCTGCAACGGTTCAAAACCGTAAAAATGGTTGAGACACGTTTTGTATTCCCGAAGAACTATGATTTTGATCGAACCATGAACAGGCAATTTGGGGTCATGCATGGCAAGCGGTTCAAGGTTGTGGCAGAATTCAGTGGTTGGGCAGCCGAATTTGTGGCCGAGCGAAGCTGGAGCCCCGACCAAACGATCACCCGAAAGCGGAGCGGAATTGTTCGTGTGGAATTTACTTCCAGCTCCAAGCCGGAAGTATTGAACTGGATTTTGAGATTTGGGGAAGAGGCCCGGCTGGTTGGGCCTAAGGTTTTGGTTGAAGAGTTGAAGGAGCGGCTGGCTCAAATAACAGATATTTATTCCTAGCTTATCTGATACAACTGATTTTGAAAGGGACCTCAAAGACCATGGCCAGAATGATCCCCTCCCGTTTCGACGAAGCCACCACCAGCAACGCTGAACGCCTGCTCTATTACCGCCTCCAGAACCACCTCGATAACGATTGGACCGTTATCCACTCTCTCCCCTGGCTCAATGAAAACCGCTTCAAAATCCAACAGGGAGAATGCGACTTTCTCCTCCTTCACCCCAAATACGGCATGCTTGTCCTGGAAGTAAAATCAGGCACACCCCACTTTGATGGAGAATCTGCCAGCTGGAGTTATGAAGACGGCAAACCCATCACCGACCCATTCTTCCAGGCTCAAAAAAGTATGTTCTACCTTGACGAATATTTACGTGAGCGGTCGGCTTCCTGGGTCCGTGCCGATCTGCCCCGCGGCCACGCCGTCGCCTTCCCTGATGCCCGGTCCGTAACCGGAAACCTTCGACCAGACATTGGCATGGATCTGCTCATTCTGGAATCCGATCTGGAACAACTCCAAAAAACAGTCATCAATCTGCTCGCAAGATTTGCCCATCCTTGCCCCCAGCCCGATCCGGATGTAATCAAAAGCGCCCTGGAAATCCTGCAACCCACTTTCCACTTGGTTCCATCCCTTGCTCCAACTATCGACCAGGCCCACAGAGAGCTGATCAGACTCACCAAAGACCAGGCTTTCGTCCTGGATGGCCTGGCTGGAAACAGACGCCTGGTTGTTCATGGTGGAGCTGGAACAGGAAAGACACTGCTGATCGTTGCCCGGGCAACCAAACTTGCCGCAGAGGGTAAGAAAGTTCTGGTTCTGTGTTACAACCAACCCTTGGGTGCTTCTTTGCAAAATCAACTGGCCCATTCCGGGAACAACGTTACCGCCTCAACCTTCCATGATTTCTGTGTGTCGGTTTTAAACAAGGCTAAGGCCCCTTTGCCCGACACTCACGCAGATGATTATTGGAACACTCTGCTTCCCGAAGCGGCCTACAACGCCACTGACAGTTTCCCCACCCGTTTCGATGCCATCCTCGTGGACGAAGCCCAGGATTTTCTCGAAGACTGGTGGATCATGATTGAAGAACTTCTCGCCGATCCTGATGAGTCAATTTTTCATATTTATGGAGACGCCAGACAAGACCTTTATGGTAGAAAAACTGCTTATCCCTTTAACGAACCTGAATTCATTCTGCGCCGAAACTGCAGGAACACAAGACCCATTGCCGAGTTTGCCCGAAACGCGGTCGGCCTTGGAGAATGCGACTCCCTTGCCCTGCTTCCCCACGGGCCAAGACCCATCATCCACAAGGTTGCCGACGCCAGAACCGAACGTGAAGCCGTTCGTAAAGTCCTTCACGAATTGGTTCAGGAACAAGGTGTGGATGCCCAGCGGATTGTTATTCTTGGGTGCCATCGATTAGAAAAATCGTCCTTTGCAGATGATTGCAAACTGGGAAACCTCACCGTTCGTGATGCTGGCGATGCCGTGGCTGCCAACTCCATCCGGTATTCCACAATTCACAAATTCAAGGGACTTGAAGCAGACTGTGTTTTGTTAACTGGAATGGATGCCCCCAGTGGGTTTTTTGGACCTGAGCATATGAAGCGTTTCCGGTATGTCGGTGGGTCGCGGGCCAGGGTGATTTTGCATGTATTTGAATGGTGTGGATAGTTTGGATAACTTATGATAATTCAATAAGTTGAGCCTGAAGATTCGTTTTGTCAGAGTCCTGGATTACGCCAGCACTGCTCCAGCTTGGCCTGCGGGTTAAAAGACGTTAGGCGTACAGCGGTATTCGAGAATTGAGGGGCCGCCGAGAGGAGAAGTGTCACTTAATTAGCTATGCGGAAGGCGGACATGTTTTGAATGGACACTACAACTTTCCATTATTGGAATGCCATATTCTTGAGAACAAGACGGAACTTGAATGCTCGTTCCCTGGCCAAAGTTTTCTGGGCAATGGTGTACCTGGCATTCACTTCCCGCATAAGCCACATAGCCATTAGTTATCAAATATGGCCCGTTTCACCACCACACATTCCAGCATCCATCATTACTTTCATCAAAGCCCGGGCTGCATCCTGCTTGCCCTGTTTCTTTGAAGAACTTTGCACACTCTCGGATTTCAATTCCGGACCCGACTCTGCCTGAACCCATCCCTCCATCACAAAAACAGGCTGGTGAGAGGGGCCGATGGTCTGCAATACCCGAAAACCAAAATCCTTGATGATGCCATTTTGGCGCATCTCGTTGAGAGTTATTTGAGGGCTCGTTGAACCGGCCATTTTTCCTGCTGTATTGTGTTCACCACCAACAGAAATGGTCACACCTCCGGACGGTAAATCGGGCGACTGGCTTTCGGCCCACTTTAACCCTTCAGCTGCTGCTCCCTGTTGGGCCATCTTCTTTTTGGCCGCGCAATAAAAATCTGATTCAAAGCTCATTCCTCCGGGCAAAACAATGCGCACCTGGGCTGCCAGGCCGGTGGTTTGAACACGGTGCTCATAGTCTACCATCACACCCGGGTGCTTTGTTTGCCACTCCAATAGTTTTCCCTTGGGATTAGCCAAACGCAGTGTACTCAATTCATCTTCGCTCAACGAATGAACCGTGCCAACCACCTGGATTTTTTCGATCAGATCCAGAACCACTTTGGCAGCCATCTGCTCGGCAGTTTTCTTTCCTGCGGCATGGCAAACATCGCTGTCCAGCGGGGTGTCCTGAAAAACCATCTGCAAACGAGCCGTATGAAAAGCACCCTCTTCACCGAACTCAGCCACGGGCATTTCTGCCTGGGCTCGCATGCACATCTCCAGAAGTTTACCTTTGTAGTTGGCCTCTTTCATTTCTGCTTCGAGAGATGCTTCTTCCTCAAGACAGTCAGTTTGTCCAGGAGCCAGAACCCACAACAGGGACCGGCGTTCATCATCGCGAACAACTAACCCAAGTTCTTCCAATTTGGAGACCAGGGCAGCCAGCTCTTCCTTAGATACGATTCGTCCAAACCACGCTTCCCCTACCTGCCTGGCCCGGAGGGGAACATCACCCGGTGGGCCCAGCAAATTCCGAGCAGTTTGCAAATCGATGTCTAGAGAATGCCCTGAAACTGAGGTGCGGCGGTTCTTCCGGAATGAGCGTTGTAAAACCGTGCCATTGTCTGCTGAAATTACATCCCGACAGCTGAGGGAACCGGCCAAGGCGATCTTGGCTTCGGCATCGCCATGAACAAGAACGATGGTCCTGGGGCGCATAGCTTCCAGAAGGGCTACCATTTGCAGGCGGTCAGCGTGGGCACTCAGTCCGTAGGTGGCGAAGGTGCAACCAACATTAACCGTTTTTCCGGCTACTTTGAGACTTCGGGCTGCTTGTTTTTTGCCGGCGGGCATTGCCGGATCAGCCAATTTCAACAGAGCGCTCCCGGGAGATTCTTCGTCCTGGTAACCGGTCAGCAGAATGGCGTTCAACTCGTTGCCAGCCAGCTTCGAGGCATAAAAAGCTGACGCCCCACCGGTGAGCATTCCGCTGGAGGCCACAATCACACAAGCTCCCTGGCTCAGGATTTTTTCCCTGTCCTTGAAACTGCCCACTCGTTGAATACCGTTGCTGTAAAAGGGATGATCGTCATGCCGGATGGCCTTGGCCAGCGGCCGGCACACCCAATTCTCGTGCCGACGATAAACCTCACAAACAGACCTCACCATGCCATCCACAAAAACAGGAACCTCGGGCAAACGACCATGGCGCAGGGCATCTTTCAGGATCAGCAGAATTTCCTGGGCGCGGCCGATGGCAAAAGCCGGAACAAGCACCTTGCCCCCGCGATCGAGCACAGTCCTGATCTGCAGCAGCAGACGTTCCTCGGCCTGCTTGCGTTCTTCATGCAGACGATTGCCATAGGTCGACTCGGTGATCACCATGTCGACGGGAAGCGCAGGTCTGGTCAAGGCCGGCACCGTGCGCTGGGACGTGACATTGTAATCGCCGGTGAAGAGCAGGTTCCCAGTTGGTGTTTCGAGGTGAATCATTGCGGCGCCCAGAATATGTGAAGCCGGGAAGAAATGAATAACTGCTTCGCCCACCTCCAGGCGTTGGTTGGCTGGCTGAGGAATCATGGCCGCCTGCATTTTTTCCACCTGTTTTTCCGAATAGAGAGGAATGTCTCCTTCGGCATCACCGCTGTTCATAAGCTTCAGCGCATCGCGGGTCAGGATGGTCACCAAATCAATGGTAGGTGCCGTTGCGTAAATGGGTGTGGCGGGAAAAGCTTCACTCAACACCGGCAGTGCGCCCGTATGATCGGTGTGGGCGTGAGTGACCAGGATGGCGTCCAGATGCAACCCTTGCAGTGGAGCCAGGTCCGGGAGCTTGGATTCACCCTTAAAGCGGATGCCAGCGTCGATCAGGAGGTTGGTTGAGCCAAGTTGCAGAAGGCAGGAAGATGCACCAATTTCGGCAGCACCGCCCAGAAAGGTCAGCTGAAGTGAAGGATGGTCTACTGAATTGTGTGCTGGCAATTGGGTCACCGTCAACGAAACGAGATAAATTCCAGTACCTGGTAACCTGACTGGGATTATTCCGGGAGAAGTCCCAACCAACCAAGCCATAACTTTTGAATACTAACCATTTCTTTGGTCCCGCACAAATCCAGATCGATATGAAGGCTTCATCGCCATGCAGGATGAGGCCGGCAGAATGCGCGCCATGGTGGCAAACAGGCTGCCACGGTATTGATGCCTGTTGCAGCTAGACAGGCATTGAATGACATTCCGGATGATGTATGGACAAAACTTAATATTGAGTTTTATAGTGATCCTGCAGATGGCGTTTTTAAGGCCTTGATGGAGTAACGCACCTTTGCTGAAAGTTCAGTAAATAGCCACCATATAACTTCACGCCAGATGACAACT
>JAOZJV010000247.1 GCA_029935695.1 Candidatus Krumholzibacteriia bacterium
CCTGGTTTCAACAAGATCCAGGGGAGCTCCGGTGGCGTCAACCATGAGCACACCGGTGGACCGGGCCATGGCTGGTTGATCACCGGCGTAGTCAAACGGTAAGAGAATGTGTATGCCCTCGGCAGAGGTCTTCCCACCAAGGTCATAAAGCAGAACCCGCAATTGAGAACCCGCCACCCCCGCGGTGACCTGCACGCCGGATTCACACACTGCATCCTCCGGATGCCACTGCGCTCCATCAAGATTGAGTGCGAACTGACCTGCCACAACTCCCCGGCCATCAACGGTGACGGGTTGCCACCACTGGCCATCCTGCCACAGGGGTTGCGCAAGCTCGAAATGAATATCAGCCAAAGCAGGCGCTGCTAAACCAGGCTGATCACTTTCCAGAATAAAGCTGACGATGCGCGCCAGATCCGAAGCATTCAGCACACCATCGCCGCTGGGTGATGGATACACATCGCCCTGAGCCCTGGCCTCGCTGCTCAAAGGATTTTCCACGGGATCAACAATGTGATTGGCCAACAGGACCAGGTCCAAAACCGAGGTTGTTTCGTCACCGTTGACATCACCAGTGGGCGGCGGACCCTCGGCGGCCACAGCCAGCACTGCTTCGACCGCATCGACCTTGCCTGCGCCGAAGGCATTGTTCCAGACATCGCCGGTGAAGGCATCGGTGGCGGCGCTTTCACGCAAGGCTGTCTTGATTTGTGTGGCCGTCAGATTGCCGTTTTTTTCAAACATCAGTGCAGCCACACCGCACACGAATGGCGAGGCCATGCTGGTGCCCTGACTGAACAGATAGTTGCTGTCCGGGCTCATCCAGGCATCGCCGGGATAATGGCTGGTGTCTCCACTGTAAGGGGCAAACATGCCCATGCCCGGTGCGCTGATGTCGGGTTTTTCCCGGCTATCGCGGGTGGGACCATAAGAGCTGAAGGGTGCATGATCTCCATCGAGAACTTCGCCCCATGAACCGCCATATCCCACTCCTCCGGCCAAACTTTCCCAGCTGCCTTTGGTTTGGTAGGCCGCCACGGAAATAGCCGCCTCACTGGTGCCGGGCATGCCCACCGAATGGGATGAATCACTGTCGGGAAATTCGCAGGGCATGGTGGCAGTGGCAATCCACGCGTGGGCCGTACCCGAGCCCCCGTTGATGCTGATGGTCCAGTTGCCGGCCCCGGGCGCAGTGCCGGTTCGGTCGTCGAATTGAATGATCATCTGCTTGTCGCCGTTGCTGGGATTGTCCCGGGCGTTGTCGATGGCCACGGTGCCAAAGGACCCCGAAATTTCATCCGACTGACCCGACGCCACCGTCATCAGAGCGTTGACTCCCAGGCTGATGGTGACCGACGGACTGGAGTCGCCATCGACCCACACATTCACCACGGCATAATCATTACCCATACCCGGATTGGTGTCGTATGTAGGAATCTGGTATTGGATAACTGCGCCCGCGGCGGAACCGCTGTCATGAATATTCTGTTCGCCTTCATTGCCCGCAGCTACACAGAACACCACGCCGGCTCCTGACAAATCATCGATAATCTGTTCCTGGGCACTGGTGCCGTCGTGAGGCCCCATGTGTCCGCCCAACGACAGGTTGATGGCGATGGGCATCCCCAAGGTTTCAGCCTTGTCCTTCAGATAAATCATGGCGTCGATGACCTTGTCTTCAGGAAATCCGCCCTGGTTATCGTCGAAAGCCTTGGCGAAAAGAATACCTGCTTCAGGAGCAACACCACTGTACAAACCATCGGATTCAAATCCGTTGCCGGCAGCAATGCCCGAGACGTGGGTGCCGTGGCCGCTGTAATCCGCTTCCAGCAACGT
Organism: Candidatus Krumholzibacteriia bacterium; assembly: GCA_029935695.1. GTDB lineage: Bacteria > Krumholzibacteriota > Krumholzibacteriia > LZORAL124-64-63 > LZORAL124-64-63 > LZORAL124-64-63. Next base: position 1,837 of record JAOZJV010000247.1, read on the forward strand.
GCCAGCATCAATCTGGACGGCGTTGTACTCGGCTCCAAAAGCATATCCATCCGGCGGTGTTCCCGTGGAATACATATCCCAGATATATTCGATGCGCGTTTGGCCACCTGCATCGTTAAAATCATTGTGATTCCAGTCGATGCCCGAATCAATAATACCCACCAGAACACCTGAGCCGGTGTAGGTCGGCGAACCATTCCACACTTCTTCCACCCTGCCATCGGCTCGGGCGGCGTCCATGGTCGGATGCAGCAGGCGGGCAGCTTCCACATAGGCGATGCTTTGGTCGGCCTCAAGCCAGGCAAGGGACGACAAAGGCAGACGAGCGGTCATAAATCGGTCCGTGCGAGCACCCATAACCAGGCCTGGCACCGCCGACAAATCCACACGGCCGCTTTCCAGATGCAGAATTACAGCCACAGTGGGATCGTCCGCGTTTTCCGTGGAGTCCACCACCAGGAAGGTCTCGTAATTGAGGCCATGGCCAGTGTTGGCTGCCTTGTCCCTGGTCAGTCCCTGCAACAGAGGGTCCAGGGTGGCAGCGTGCAGTGACCCGGCAGCCAGGACTATAAGCAGAACCCCGGCCAGGGTTATTTTCCGTTGTTTGAAACCGGCAAACATAGACACTCCTCAGGCTATTTCAGGCTCTGCGTCGGACGCATGAGAGTAGGTTGTTTGAGCTGGCGCACATTATCCCAGGCCAGGATGTCGAAAATTACTTCGCAGGTGGCGTCAAAAGTGACGATACCCGCGGTGACACTGCGTGGATGAGCGCCGGCGGCCACCAGGGCCTCTTTCAGTCCCGCGCTGTCTTCATCAAAAGTGCCGATGACAGACTGGACTGTTTCGCGCCAATGGGGCTGGGCCATCTCGCTCAGCAGGGTGCTGCGCAGCATGGGATCGAGCTTGCCAACCACCGTGGCGTTTCCCCAGAGAATCATGCTCTTCAGACCTTCAACTTCGGCCAGTGCGGGCACCTTGTCCCGGCTGACAGACACCAGAGTGCAGGGACCGAAGCGCCCCAGCTGCTGGCCATCAGGGTCCAGGTTGGGCAGTTTGCCCAGCACGCTTTCGGCCTTCAGGCACAATAGTAAATTTGCATCGGCGGGCAGGGCTGCGTATCGATCCAGAGATTTTTGATCGGCCAGGCCGGCCAGTTCATCAGAAAGGTTGTCGTTGCAACCCGTCAGCAGAACCAGCAATCCCAACAAAAGTAGTATTTTTGATTTGAAAACCATGGGCTGCCTCCTATCCCGAGTATTGCTCTGAGAGCTGGAAAATGTGCGCAAGAACTGCTGCTTCAAAACTGTTGTATGAGGTGCCGCCCACCAGCCAGGTCGATGGTACATCCGGATCAATGCCGCTGACTTCAAGAAGGTCAGCGCAGTAAAGAGCGTCTTCCATCTGACCGAGAGCAGCCTTGGCGGAAGCGGCAACAACTAACATGTCCGCGCCATTGATGCTGGGTTGGTGGTCAAAGACGAAGGACGGATCATTGCCCACAAACCACATGGACAAACTGTAGGCAAGATTCAAGTTGGTCCCACCCTGGGCCAACCGGGCCGCAGCCTGACCGGCAACCACATAACTCTCCGTTTCACCATGGGACACGGCAGCAAGAAAAGCAGCCACCGCGGCATCATAACCCGAAGTGTCCTGGGCAAGCTTGAACAGGCACCAGCCCTGACCGGCGAAAGCCTCACTGTAGTTTGCATCCAAAGCCAGGGCGGCCTCGAAATCGGCCAGGCCATCACTGAAATGATCGCTTTCAAAATATTGCCAGCCACGCGTTGTGTACTCACCGGGTGTGTCGGGCACTGCAGGGGTGGTGGGAGGATCATCGCTGCTACTGCTGCAGCCGGTCAAAACCACCAGCAACATCAACATCAGCAGGCGGAAGTTTCTTGTATTCATGACGATCCTCCTAGGGCAGCGCCAGAGTGACCTGGTCGGTCCCTGTGCCTTGGTCGTTGGTGGCGGTGGCAGTGAGCGAAAGAGTGCTTTGGGTGGGCGCCGCCACATACTGGCCCAGGAACAATCCATCGCTGAGGGCGGACATGATCACATCATCACCGCTGGCAGTGACGGTGGGTAAACCGCCTGATCCGCCAGCCACCGTGACCATGATCTTGATGATGGTGGTATTACCTGGATTTTTGAGACCGACCACAGAGAGAACCGGTGGGCCGGATGGAGCGTCCACAGTGAGACTGCCCTCGGTTCCGGTGGCCGTCAGAGCTGCGCCGTCGGGATCTGAAAGAACGATATCTTCGATGACCAGGGTGGAGAGATCATCGGCTGCCCCCTGCATGGAGAAAACCAGCTCGGCCACGGAACCCGTATCGGAAGCCAGACTTCCTGAACCGCCATAATACAAGACCACCCGCAGACGGCCCGATTCCACCACGCGGCCTTCGGCAGTCATGCCAGCGCTGCGATCAGTCACGGCAATACTGCTGAAAACCGCCACGCTGGTGTCGAACAGAATATCCAGCTGGATTCCGCCCACGGCGTCTTCATTTGCCAGGTCCAGAGTGACAGTGGCTGGAGCCCCGGTGGGGGCCGAACCATCAGACAAGCTCAGGGTATTTCCAACGATATCGGCCGAAGCGGGCATCGCCGTCATCAGCAGGGCCGCCCATGGCAACAGTGTCAAAACCATCCAAAATCTCAGTCGCATAACTGTCCTGTCGGGTTCAGGTTGGTGAGGGTGTGACAATCATAGGGAAATCGGCTTCAAAGGCCCCCACCTTGAGCAGATCTCCCTGATCTTTCCGGTCCGGGCGGGCTCTGTCAACCCATTGCTGCCCCAGGATCCGCCGTCAGCATCTATTTTCTTGAAGTAAAGGCCGAATTGCCTGATTTTCCTTGGCATGAGTACTTCTTTCAAATCTTTTCGAATATTTTTGTTCCAGCTGTTCATTTTGCTGGTTCTTGCGCTGCCCACAACTGCCCTGGCCGCAGACCGTCCAAAATCCGATATCGTTATTTTCGAGAATGGGGACAAACTCACCTGCGAAATCAAAGGAATGAGCCGCGGAAAACTGAACATCAAACCCGACGGCATGGGCACGATCCAGGTCGAATGGGACCGGGTGGTCAGGCTCGAAAGTGGCTTCTGGTATCTGGTGCAGCTGAAATCAGGCCTTCTGATTTATGGTCAGCTGCCGGATCCGGGGCAAGACCACAAACTTCTGGTCATCTTCAATGAAAAAGTCACCCCGGTGCTGCTTTCCGACGTGGTGGAAATCACCCCCATCCGGTACAATTTTTTTGATAAATTTTCCCTGTCGTTATCCGCTGGCTTCAACTACACACGCAGCAGCGAAGTCATTCAATACTACGCCGACGCCAGCACTTCCTACCGGGGACGCCTTCACTCCGGATCGTTGAAGTGGAATTCCATGGTCACTGAGGTGGCTGATGATGACCCTACTCGCCGGCATGACCTCGAGCTGCAATACCAACGACTGCTCTCTGGAAAACTTTGGGGCTACCTGACCACCCGTGGCGAGAGCAATGAAGAGATGGGCCTGAAATCGCGAACCCTCGGGGGCGCGGGTTTGGGATATTTTCTGACCAAATCCAACACCACCAATTTCCTGTTCAGTGGAGGTTTGAGCGCCACCCACGAAGTGAGCAGCGATGGTGAAGTCAGTGAGAACAGTCTTGAGGGCAACATCGCCGTGGAATATTCCCTCTTCATTTTTGACTCTCCTGAAACAGACCTGACAATCAAAGTTGCTGGTATGCCATCAATTACCCAACAGGGACGATACCGTACGGAGATTGATGCCCAGCTGAAACAGGAGATATTCAAGGACTTCTTTGCCAAGTTGAAATACTTCGAAAATTACGACAGTGATCCGCCTGAAGGCGCCAACATCAAGCGGGACCGCGGAATCGTTTTTTCCCTGGGCTGGTCAAAGTGATGATCAAGGTCATTTGACATCTGACGATAGAGTCTTTAAGATTGCTCAACAATCAAGTTTGCATAATCGCGCTTCGGCGCAGGAGCATCATGTTTTTGAATCTCTCACATTTAAACCAAGCGACCATGGGTATGCCCATGGCCATGGCTATGCCATGGCCGGGTGCTGTGCGTTCGCATGAGAGGATGATCTGA
>JAOZJV010000807.1 GCA_029935695.1 Candidatus Krumholzibacteriia bacterium
GATCCCGCACCAACTTGCACTGACATCTTTGGCAACGAAGGGGGCGATTGGACCGGTGGGCTGCTCGGTTTGCAAAACCAAAATGGCAACCTCTGGGCTGATCCCTTGTTCTGTGACCCAAGCGGGGGCGACTTCGGTTTGGATCTCTTGTCTCCCTGCCTGCCCATGAACAACCCCTGTGGTGTTTTGCTGGGCGCGCTGGAACAAGAATGTGCTCCGGCTACAATCATCTCAGTGCCTGGTGAACAAGCTACCATCTCAGCGGCCATGGCTGCTGCCGAATCAGGTGACCTGATTTTGGTCGAAGCTGGCACTTATTTGGAACACGACATCAACATGGTGTCAGGTGTCGCTCTTCGGGCTGCTGACCCCACAGCAGGGAATGTCATCCTCGACGCTGAAGGTTTGGGCCGAGTGATGGTGTGTGACAATCTGGCCGGAACCGTTCTCATTGAAGGCATCACTTTCACCGGTGGTGTGGCCACAGGCGAGGCCCCGAATGATCAAGGTGGCGGACTGTTATGTGTGGGAACGGATATCATTCTGCGGAATTGTTCATTTGAGAACAACTTAGCCATCAATGGTGGTGGGGCGCACATCTTTGACGCACAATCCGTGCGCATTGAAAACTGCTTGTTCAGCAACAACGAAACTACCGAATCGGGTGGTGGGCTGCAACTCGCCTGGTGTGTTTCAGCTGATGTCGTTGGGTGTACGTTTACGGAAAACCAGTCTGTTGTCAGAGCCGGTGGTCTGTATCTTAATGGAACTGACGCCACCGTTGCCGACTGTGTTTTCATGGCCAACCATTGCGATGGACTTGGCGGCGCCGTCAACTGCGTTTCAAATATTACCACCTTCAACAACGGCCTCTTTTCCGGCAACAGCGCCGGCACCGGAGGTGCAATTTACTTCATTGATGAAGTCACCACCTCGGTCATCACTGGCTGCACCATCACCGGCAACAACGGCACAACCAACTCCAGTGCCATTCACAACCTGGCAAGTCCCATAACCATTGAAAACACCATCATTGCCTTTGGCACCGGATCCCAGGCAGCCTTCTGCACCGGCCTGGGCAGCTTCGACATCTCTTGCAGCAATGTCTTTGGTAACGAAGGTGGAGATTTCACTGAATGTTTGGCTTCTGGAGCTGGCATCAACGGTAACATCAGTGCCGATCCTTTGTACTGTGACGCACCGACCGGCGACTACCATTTGCAACCTGAGAGCGAATGCCAACCAGCCAACAACTCCTGCGGGATGACCATCGGCGCTCTGACCGGAACCTGCGGCGACTCCACACCACCGGCGGCAGTGACTGAACTGACTGCCACAAGTGGCTTCCGCAAAGTCACTCTCGACTGGACCGACGCAGCCGACGGCGATCTCGGCGGTGTCGAAATCTACCGCGCCCGGTGGCACGACAACTCGGGTGCTTCGGTCTATCCCGAATATGATGATCACAGCGAGGCAACCATCCCCACTCGACCGGCCAACCGTGACGCGGCCGTCCGAAGCAGTGAATGGACTCTGGCCTCCAGCATCGCTCCCGGCGGTGAAGATTTCACCGACTCAGTCAGTGAGCGCGGCGTGTATTACTACGAGTTGTTTGCCTTCGACACCGACGGCAATTTCAGCGCGCCGGTAGCCGATGTAGTCCGGGCTACCAGCTACTGGTTGGGCGATGTGGCCGGACCTGAAGG
>JAOZJV010000248.1 GCA_029935695.1 Candidatus Krumholzibacteriia bacterium
CAGAAAATGCCGCATCAGAGGCAGAATGTCTTCCCTGCGTTCCTGCATGCTGGGCAGTTTCAAACTGAGAATTTTCAGACGGTAATACAGGTCAGCCCGAAATTTTCCTTCAGCCACCAGTTTTTCCAGGTTTGCATTTGTGGCGGCCACCAGCCGGATATTCGTGTGCCTCTGCTGGGGATCTCCGATGGCGTGATAAGTGCCATCCTGCAGCAATCGCAGCAACCGAGGCTGTAATTCCAGAGGCAATTCACCAATTTCATCCAGAAAAAGAGTGCCGCCGTTGGCTTTGACCGCAAGACCGATACCATCACGGTCCGCTCCACTGAAAGAGCCCCGCACATGGCCGAAAAATTCTCTGGCAAAAATGCTTTCGGGGATGGCGGTAACGTTGACACAAACCAGCTCTTCTGAACGCCGTCTGCTTTGGTCATGCAGGCGGCGGGCGAACAGTTCCTTACCGGTTCCGGTGGCCCCGGTGATCAGCACCGGCTCCTCCGAATCGGCAAAGGCATCGCTGAGTTGGATCAAGTCCCGCATGCGGGCTGAAACATGAATGATCGGAGGAGAGGCCAGGGACCTCTCGCCGGTGGTGCTGATCTCGCTGTTCCAACCATCACGCTGCAGTTTTTCCCACCTCGTGCGGCGCTTGGAAACATTCATCAACAATGCCCGCGCCTGAACCACCCAATAGTCCACACCCGTTTTGAGGAACGGGTCCAGGCTTTTGAGGCTCTCCTGCCAGGTTTTTTCAAGCATTTTACCAATATTTTCAACCAGGCCGCCATCCACTTTGGCCAGGCGAATGTTAGCCTGCACCAGGAGGGATTGGGCCAGTTCAAAATGGGATCCAACCTGCTCCAGCAAAACGGCTGAGCGGTCAATGTGCTGGCCAGCCTGAAACAAATCACCCATCTCAAAAAGAGCCGAAGCCAGAGCCCGGCGCACCAGACCTTCTTCGTGACGATCATTCAGCCGCCGGGCCAAAACCAAAGCCCGTCCCAAAACCGTCACCCCTTCACTGTGCCTGCCCAAAAGAGACAGACATTGTCCCTGACGACACATCACTTCCATGACGATGTCACCTTCAGGCGCGATGCTGCTGCCAATGGCCAAAGCCCTGCTGTAGTAGCGCCGGGCCTGATCAATTCCTCCCTCATCACGATGCACATCACCAAGGAATTCCAAAGCCAATGCTTCTTCCCTTGCCAACATCAAACCGTTAGCCTGGGCGTAGGCCTTGTTCAATGTTTCTCTGGCTCCGGTGAAATTTCTCTGCAACCGCTGGTTGCACCCCATGGCGATGGCCGCCCTGCAAAGAGAAACCTGTGCATTCACTTCTTTCAAAAGAGTGATGGCCGCCCGGAATTCAATCTCCGCCTGGGCCAGGTCACCACGCTTGTAGTTGACAATGCCCAGGTTCAGGCGGTTGCCACCCATGTTTTTTCGCATGCCGAGCTTGCGGTGCAAATCAAAGGCACGGCGGAACCAGCGATCAGCTGCCGGAAAATCGGATGCGCGCACCATCAACATCCCCTGCAGGTTGGCCGAGCGGGCACTTTCCAATTCCTTGCCCACCAACCGGAACAGACTGAAAGCCATTTCAGCATCTTCCTGGGCCTTAACCGACTCTCCCAAATTACTGAGGCAATGACCTCGCAAAAGCAGGTAGTCAGCTAAAATCACCGGCAGGGCCTGGCGTTGCTGATCAACATAATCCGTGGTTTCCTTGACTACTTCAAGGTACTCCCCACGCTTGAAAGCGAATGAAAGCCGCACCAGATCCAACTCAGCCATGCGTTCGGGCACCAGGCCCCAACGTCCGGCCGAGGCCAGCAAAATTTCAAAGTCGGCGAATCTGTCCAGCTGGAAAAGATTACGGGCCCAAAGCACCACCGCATCACACACGCGAGCCGCACTTGTCTCAGGCAGCAGAATAACCGCTGCATCTGTTTCATGGTCGGCTTCGATCAGATCCATGCCTTCACGGATCAGGGTCAGGGAAGATTCGTACTCCTCCTGATCGAAGGCCTGCCCGGCCTGATGAAAAATCAGGCCGGGCAGGGGGCGTTGGGCCAGGGGAAATTGGTTCCCGGCATTAGCGGACATGACTTGCCTCCGCGTCACGCCCGGAAGCGCTGACAGCGTAGACCGAGAAGACAGGCACACCGTCAAGATAGTCCACACGCAGGATAATCATCCTGGATGACTGCATACTTTCAAACAACACCACATCAGTATCCCGGGGAATGATGCCGCGTTCGTGGACATCACCATCATCTCCACCACCGTCGTAGTCATTGGAATCCAAAGGGTCGCCTTCGCCACCGCCGGGTCCGCCGGGATGGGTACCATCAGAAAGAAAGACTTTTGCCTGGGCGGCCTGGGGCAGAACAAGAAGAATCGCCACCATGACCAACGCAGCCAAAAGGCCAACGGGATTTTGGAGTAGTGTTTTCATGACTCTCTCCTGGAAAAACTCGTGGGTTACCGGGGAATGTTATGAAGCTACGGAATTTTGAGAGTTTTGGAAAGAGGGTGTCCTGCCATGAAAAAACCGGCCAGGTTTATCACCCGGCCGGTTGCTTGGAAATTTCCGCTAATAATTAGACAGGAACGGCAACCCAGCGGTCGATGGCTTCCTTTATTTGACTCACCACAAAGGGTTTGGTCAGGAAATCATCCATTCCTGCTGCGAGGCATTCGCCCAGACTGACATCTCCCGAATTGGCGGTCATGGCCAGCACCGTCACCGGCTGACTGTGGGCTGGGTGATCATCAGCCAGCCCCTGCTCGTACAACCGGATTTTCTTGGCGGACTCAAGCCCATTGAGAACGGGCATTTCCATATCCATGAGGATCAAATCATACCGACGCTTGCGGCAGGAGATCTTGTACATCTTCAGGGCCTCTGCACCATCCACCGCGGTTTCCACTTCCAGGCCCATTTTCTTCAACAAAGCCGTGCCAACCTTGCGGTTCACTTCCTGGTCGTCAGCCAGAAGCACAAACAATGGGGGTGTTTCTTCAACACTCACTGCTTCGACTTCGACTACGGTTTCAGGTTCTTCCCCTGGCATATTCAACTCGATCATGGGCTCTTCCTCGACAACCACTTTCTCCACAGGCAAACTGTTGCCGCTCGAAAGAGTGGGCAGATGAATACGGAAGGTCGTGCCCTCACCCTCGTTGCTTTCCACTGCCACCGTTCCGCCATGGGCATCCACAAGGTCTTTGGTGATGGACAGGCCAAGGCCGGTGCCCTTCTCACCCGAGGTGCCCGACTGGGACACACGGGTGTAACGCTTGAAGAGATCGGGAATATCTTCATTTTTGATGCCAATTCCCGTGTCAGTGACAGCCAGAATAAGCTCCCCTGGGCGACCATCTCGTACTGAGACCGTCACATTCCCCCCTTCGGGAGTGAATTTTATGGCATTGGAAAGCAGGTTGTTGCAAATCCGCATGAGTGATGCCCGGTCTCCGCTGACCATGGTATCGTCAGCGGCACAAAACGAGTCCAGTTCAATACCCTTGGGCCCGGCAGTGTGCACCAGACTGCGTGCCGAATCTTCGACCACATCAAAGAGGTTCACGTCATCATGCCGAATCTCTGTGCGCCCGCTGGCCATTTTTCCGATGTCCAGAAGGTCGTTGATCAGTTGCAGCAGGTAATCTCCCGAGCATCTGATTCCATCCACCATTTCCCGATGGGGATCGGCCAGAGATTCGTCTCCATGCAGAAGCTGGGCATACCCCAGGATACCAGTCAAAGGTGATCGCAAATCATGGGAACAGGCGGCCAGGAACTGATCCTTGACCAGGTTCATGTCCCGCAGATGCGCAACGGAATCCTTGAGACTGTTCTTGGCTTTCACCTGGGTCAGATAAGCTCGCATGCGGGAAATCAATTCTTCCTGCAGGAATGGTTTTTTCAAATAATCAGTGGCGCCCATTTTAAACAGGGCCAGAATTTTATCCTTGTCATCGTTACCTGAGAGAAAGATCACCGGCATTTCGGGATAACCCAGTTCGCCGCGGATGGCAATAGTCAGGGCATCGCCATCCATGCGCACCATGTTCAGATCGGTGATAACCAGATCCACCTCGTTGGCGGGGTCTTTCAGAAATTCCACCGCCACGTCACCATCGTCCGCCTCATAAATTTCCACGCCCAGACGGGTCAGCGAATTCTTGATGAAGTTGCGGGCAGTGCGACTGTCATCCACCACCAGCACTGACATGCCGGCCAGCTCAGTGCTGCACCCGAGTACCCGGTTCACATGCCGCAACAAATCACCCGGAGGCCATGGCTTTTGAATAAAGTCGGCGGCACCCACCTGGAAGCCACGCAATCGATCTTTATCCGTGTCGTTGGATGTGACAAACATGGCCGGAACTTTGTGGTTCTGGGTTTTCAAAAGTTCTTTATTGATTTCATCTGTCTGGAGGTACTCCAGGAACTGAAAACCATCCATGCCCTTCAAGACCACCCGCAAGGTGATCAAATCGATTCCCCGAACGGTGGTAAGCACCCCAAGGGCCTCTTCAGGATTTTTGGCTTCGTGAATTTCGTATCCGGTGGGCAGCAATTCATCCTTGATGAACCTGCGCGCGAGAGGGCTCTCTTCCAGGACCAAAATCTTCATCACGATCTCATCTTTCGCCATTACACCACACACCCTACCGCGCATCGGTTGGGTAATAATTTGTCTTTCACTTGGTATTATCGGCCTCTGTGACTAAATATTGATGCAAATTACACACAACATGCATCCAGGAGAATAAAGTATGGGAAAGGCACTTAAAATGATGGCACTGAGCAGTTTATTGGCGTTCGGTTGTTTCTGGGCAGCCTGCGATGGTGGTGGATCTGCCAGCGAAACACCTTCTTCCGCAGCACAAAACCCCCTTCTGAGCACTTTTTCAACCCCTTATGGCCTTCCAGATTTTGACGCTATTTCAGTGGATGATTATATCCCCGCCTTCGAAGCGGGCATCAACCAGCAACAGCAGCAGATCGACGCCATCGCCGCAGAAACCGCCGCCCCCACCTTTGAAAACACCTTGGTGGCCATGGAAAATTCCGGCGAAATTCTGCGCCGAGTCCGCAACGTTTTTTACGCCCTGAACGGCACCATGACCAACGAGGCCATGCAATCTGTGGCCAAGGAAATGGCTCCGGTGCTTTCCGCCCATGGTGATGCCATACGGATGAACGACACTCTCTTTCAGCGCATCAACACGGTGTATGAAAACCGTGATCAGCTGCCTCTTGATCCCGTGCAAATGCGTCTGCTGACAGAAACTCACAAGGGCTTTGTCCGGTCCGGTGCCCTGCTGCCCGCGGCCGAGAAAGAAATCCTGAAGGATCTGAACCAGAAACTGGCCTCGCTGACTCTTCAGTTTGGCCAGAATGTCTTGGAAGAAACCAACCGTTTTGAGATGATCATCACCGACAAAGCCGACCTTGCTGGCTTACCCCATGGTGTTGTTCAGGCCGCTGCTGAAACAGCCGTCAAGCGGGGCGCTCCTGAAGGTTCCTGGGCCTTCACTCTGCACAAACCAAGCCTCATTCCTTTCCTCCAGTATTCGGAAAAGCGTGAGCTGCGCCAGCGTATGTTCACCGGTTACGCAAAAGTTGGCGACAACGGCGACGCCCTGGACAACAACCCAATCCTGGAAGAAATAGCCGCCCTGCGTCTGCAGAAAGCCAAGTTGCTGGGCCACAAAAGCCACGCCCATTATGTGCTGGACGACAACATGGCCGGACAACCCGAAAAGGTTTACGAGTTGCTGAACCGGGTTTGGACACCGGCCATTGACAGGGCTGGACAAGAGGTACTGCTGATGCAGGCTATGATCGACCAGGAAGCATCCTTCAAGTTGGAAGCCTGGGACTGGTGGTACTATGCCGAAAAGGTCA
>JAOZJV010000249.1:0-2621 GCA_029935695.1 Candidatus Krumholzibacteriia bacterium
CCACGGTATCGACACGATGTCCGCCGAAGATTGGCAAAAAGCCTGGGACCGCACCGCCACCGCCGATGAAATCGCCCAAGTGGTGTTGCTGGCAGTCAGTGGCCGGGCCGATGCGCTGACCGGAGGAATCATCGATGTGAACTGTGCCTCGTATTTCCGTTGAGCAGCCCGATTCCTCTTCCCAACGCAGGCCTTGTCATATATTTTTGATTGAGATTCTCAAAATTTGGTCCCACTTCCCCCAGGAGCCATCATGCGCCGCCTGAATATCGCCCTGAACCTGACTTTCATCCTGGCCATGGCCCTGCTGCTCGGCAGTTGCGGCAACGAAGAAATTGGCGAGGAACTGTGGATCATCGGCTGGGATTGCGCTGACTGGGATCAGCTCGACCCCATGATCGCCCGGGGTGAACTTCCCAACCTGGCTAAACTGAAAAGTGAAGGTGCTTCGGGAGTTCTGCTGAGCGATACACCCATGATTTCGCCCATCCTGTGGACCAGTATTTCCACTGGTAAAACACCCGACCTGCATGGCGTGACCTGGTTCATGACTGATGCACCGGACGGCACCAAAATTCCCGTCAGCAGTGAAGAGCGCAGGGTGCGCACTTTTTGGAATATCGCCTCGGAAGCCGGCATGAGTGTTGGCATCACCGGTTGGTGGGCCACCTGGCCGGCCGAGCCCCTGAATGGTTACCTCATCAGCGACGCCGTGGCCTGGCACAGTTTCGGCATCACCGGACGCAGCAATCCCAATGAGGGTAAAACCTGGCCCTGGGATTTGATCCATCTGGCCGACGAACTCATGCCCAACCCGGCGACTATGCCCGATGATCTGATGACCCGCCTGATCCACTTGCCCGCCGATCAATTGAAAGCCGGTTCTGAAGAATCCATCTACGGTGATCCGATCAGCCATCTCAGGCAAAGCCTGGCCACCAGCCGAGGCTACACCGATCTGACCCTGCACCAGCTGGAAGATGAACGCCCCCGCCTGATGAGTGTTTATTATGAAGGCTGCGACGCCATGAGCCACCTGTTCGGCAAATACCAGGCTCCACGCCTGCCCTGGATCAGCCAGGAAGACTTTGCCGCCTATAAAGATGTTGTGAATGAATATTGGAAGTGGCAGGACGAACTGCTGGGTGAGTTGCTGGCCAAAGCCGGACCTCAAACCACCATCATGATCCTCAGCGATCATGGTTTTCGGCAGGGTTCCGAACGCCGCAAGGAAGATCATTTCCACATCGAAACAGCTGATGCCGATCATCAGCCCGACGGCATGATTGTTCTGCACGGACCCAACATCAAAGCAGGGGGAAAAATCAGCGACGCGGATATTTACGACGTGACGCCCACCATCCTGTACGCCCTGGGCCTGGCTGCCGGACGCGACATGACCGGCCATCCCCTGACCGATGCCTTCACCTCCGAAAGTCTGCGCACTCAGCCTGTGCAGTGGGTGCCCACTTATGAGACTACCAAACGGGAACGTGGATCGGCTGTGGTTCAGGATAACCAGACCGGTGAAGATCTGGAAAAGATGTTGCGCAGTCTCGGCTACATTGCCGGCGCTGAAGGCAGCAAGGATGATGGCAGTGATGGTTACACTTCAGAACAAGTGGTCAACCTGGCCACCGTACTGATGGGACAGGGTCGCACCGCCGAAGCAGTAGACAAACTGCAGGGAGTTTTGAAGGAACATCCCGAGAATTTTGATATCCGCCTGAACCTGGCCCAGGCCCTGTACCGGAACAACCAGACCGATGAAGGTGAAGCCATGTATCGTGGCCTCATTTCTGGTTTCCCCAACCGTTTGGAAGTGTACGAAGATCTGGCTCTGGCCTTGAGGTTTTCCGGCAAACCTGAACAGGCCCTGGAAATTTATAACCAGGCCCTGAGCATTAATCCTGATTGGACTGCCGGACTGGCCGGTCGGGGACTGTGTCTGGCCAGTCTTGGCAAACCGGCTGAAGGTGAAGAGGTTCTGCGCAAGGCCATGACCATCGATCCGCGCAGTCATATGGTGTTCTGGAATCTGGGACTTGTGCAGAAACAACAAGGTCATATTGCCGATGCCGCCCACAGTTTCAACAAAGCCCTTGAGCTGGAGCCCACCGATGCTCCCACGGCTATCAGCCTGTCCCAGGTTCAGCTGCAACTGCGCAACCCGGCAGCCGCCAAACAAGCTCTACGCAAAACCCTGGCCAAGGGTGGAGACAAAGCGACTCTGCTGGCAGAACTGGGAGCCCTGCAACTGCAGATCGGTGAAACCCAGGAAGCCCTGAAAACCCTCACCGAGGCCCGGAAACTTAACCGGGACGACACTCAGGTTCTGGGGAATCTCGGTATGGCCTACGCCATGACCGGCTCCCTTCCTTCGGCCATCGGAATTTTTGAAGAATTGGTGAAAGCTGCGCCGGATATGGCCGAAGCCCATGCTCAGTTGGGAGCCATGCAGGCGCAGAATGGTCAGCCGGCTGCTGCGGTGCGGAGCCTGGGCAAGGCTGTGGATCTGGCACCGGAGAACATCAATTCCCGCATGAATCTGGCGTACGCCCTGATGCAAAATGACAATCTGGATGGAGCAGCCGCTCAATTCAACAAAGCCATCGAACTGT